>NZ_JAAFKD010000018.1 GCF_013299165.1 Microcoleus sp. bin38.metabat.b11b12b14.051 | reverse complement strand
GAACTTTGACCCGCGAGATTGTACACTTCGTCTGGTGCAATTTTTGCCAATACTTGCAAGACGCTGCGAAAATCGTTGAGAGACATTGACTCTAATTTTACTTTGTCTCGGATTTCCAAACGAGCTAGGTTTCGGAAACTCGACATTTGGGCGTCTCTGGAGGTGCCGCAAACTTCATAACCCCGATCGAGCAGCAGTTTTGCTAAATAAGCTCCGTCTTGACCTGATATACCACAAATTAGCGCTTTTTTCATATATTTTTTTTGGCAAAACTCTACCGTAGCTGTTGCTATTTTTCCAGTTGTTTAACTTTTACCATCATAATTTTTATTATTTTTAATATTTGGGATTTTGCGAGGACTAGAGAGGGCGAGTTTAAGTCTTGACAACAAACAAATTTCAGGACTTACGCTCTTGACTACAGAAACCGGTTTTTTTACCCATATTAAGGGTTTGAACCAAAGATTTGGGTGAAAAAACCCGGTTTCTGTCTGCCCGTGCGATCGCCAGCCAGTTAGAGATTGACTCAAAAGTAAAAAAAATCAGCTTTTTTACCTTTTACCTGCTGGCTAATGCCTTCTGGCTTCTGATACTAGGCTTCCCACCGTTGGGCGACCAATTCAGCCAAGTCAACTACGCGCTGACTGTAGCCCCACTCATTGTCGTACCAAGCCAACAACTTCACCATGTCGCCGTCCATCACCAGCGTCAAGCTGGAATCCAGGATCGAAGAAGCATCGTTTCCGCGATAGTCGCAAGACACAAGAGGCAAATCGTTGTACTCCAAAATCCCCTTCATCGAGCCTTCGGCTGCTTCTTTGAAAACTTGATTTACTTGCTCGCTAAAAGTCTTTTTCTCTACCTGAGCCACAAAATCAACTACCGACACATTAGGAGTCGGAACGCGCATCGCGATACCGTTTAACTTACCCTTCAATTCTGGAATCACCAAAGCCACAGCTTGAGCAGCACCAGTAGATGTCGGCACAATATTCATCGCCGCAGCCCGCGCCCGCCGCAAGTCGCGGTGGCTGGCATCCAACAAGCGCTGGTCGCCAGTATAGCTGTGGGTAGTGGTCATCATGCCTTTGACGATGCCAAAATTGTCGTTAAGCACTTTCAGCACGGGAGCTAGACAGTTAGTGGTACAGCTAGCATTGCTGATGACTGTGTAGTCACTGTGCTTGTAGTTGTGGTGGTTGACTCCCATCACATAGGTGCCGACTTCTGGCCCTTTACCGGGAGCAGTAATCAACACTTTTTTAGCGCCGGCAGTGATATGCTTCGATGCACCAGCTTGGTCAACGAAGACGCCTGTTGCTTCAATAATCAGATCAATACCCCAATCTTTCCAAGGCAGGTTGAGCGGATTGCGATCGCTCACGCATTTAACTGTCTTGCCATTGAGAATAATCGAATTTTCATCCGTACTGATGTCCACACCCTTCAACGTTCCCATCATGGAATCGTATCTCAGCAGGTGGGCATTAGTTTTTGGATCGGAAGTGTCATTAATTGCTACTAGCTCTAGCTCACTGTTTTCTCGACCCAGCCAGCAACGCGCAAAACTGCGCCCAATACGCCCAAAACCATTGATCGCGACTCTAATCACCTTGTACCTCCTAACGATGGCAGCCCTTAACTCAGGCTTAAATTTTGGAAAAATTTAAGAATTGACTTCTGACACCAGATCATATCGCAAAGCTCGATCCTTTCTAACTTTTTGTGTTAATCAAAAAAGCTGGAAGTTTTTTATCAGGTAGAAATCGCAAAGCCCAAGGCGTTCAGCTTTGGGCCGCTGGTTGTTGGTAAAGCTGGTGGGCGGCCAGATAACCCCGGACAAGTTCTGGGATGAGGTAGCGGAGGTCGCGATTTTCGGCCGCGAGGTGGCGGATGTGGCTCGATGAAAGATCGATCGCCCTCATCGACAGCACCTCCCAGCGAATCTCCACGCCCAGAAGGGCCATTTGTGCGGCAACTTCGATCCCTACAGCATTTGTCTCAACCTGCATCCTGCGGCCGCCGGCATCGATCGGCACATCCCTCGGACTCTCCCCCCACTCAAACGTCAAGGTTGCCCCGATGTCCCTGCTTGCTTCTGTCTGCCGATCGCCCTGACTCGGACGCGGGCCCACCAACCAGTGGCACAACCTACCGATTTCGGCGGAGCGGTGCCATTTGGGAATAGTTTTGAAAGCATCGCTGCCAATAATCCAGTGCAACCGATCGCCTGGATACATTTGTTGCAAGTACAGTAAAGTGTCGATCGCAAAGGAACTGACTGACTGATTTGCCTCTGGTGGCGCAATTTGGAAGTCAGGGCGATCGGCGATCGCCAGAGCCAGCATTGCCCGCCGCTGCTGGAAACTTGCCAAATCCGGGCGGCTCTTGTGAGGAGGAACGCGATCGGGCACCCAAATGACTCGATCGATCCCAAATTGACTCACCGCCGTCTCGGCCATCAACAAATGCCCGCAGTGAACCGGATCGAAAGTCCCCCCCAAAATCGCTATTTTTTCCATACAAAGTGGTAGTCTTGGTAAATCTTTGTGGGTTTCACCCCACATCGGGCGTAAAAATATCGTGGGGAATACGCTGCGGTATCCCAGCACAGCAAGGGGATGGAAAAAAATCATACAGGAATATGCGATCGCCCAAAATCAGTCTGTTGCCCCAGACCCCAAACCCCATCCTCTCTAACCTGCAATTTTATAGTTGTGACCGTTCCGGAAATCGACTCGGTACTAAGTCAATAGAAATAGTGGGTAGAAACCCCGTCCTTAAAGGACGGCTTTACTCTTCGAGCTAACAATTTTACAGAATAATTGCTAAAATGTGAGCTATGACACAGAAAGCCTTCAAGTACCGTTTCTATCCAACTCAGTCGCAGGAAACCTTGCTGCGGAGAACGATGGGCTGTACTCGTCTTGTCTACAACCGTGCTTTGGCTGTCAGAACCGAAGCTTGGTATAACGACAAGAAACGAGTCGGCTACAGCGATACCTCGGCAATGTTGACGGAATGGAAGAAAGAAGAGGGACTCGACTTTCTGAATAAAGTTAGCTGTGTTCCATTGCAGCAAGGATTGCGACATCTCCAAAAGGCGTTCTCTAATTTTTTTGAAGGTAGGGCGCAGTATCCCAACTTCAAAAAGAAGCGGAATGGGGGAAGCGCAGAGTTTACCAAGTCTGCGTTTAAATTCAAAGATGGTCAAGTCTACTTGGCTAAGTGTTTTGAACCACTCAAGATCCGCTGGAGTCGAGCATTGCCCTCTAGGGCGATTCCTTCCAGCGTCACGGTAAAGCTATCGTCCGCTGGTAGATGGACAATATCTTTGTTGGTGGATATTGCAATTGATCCATTGCCAAAATCTCCGAATCAAGTTGGGATTGATTTGGGTATCACAAGCTTAATTGCTCTCTCCACGGGCGAAAAAATTGCTAACCCCAAAGGCTTTGGAGCAAAACGCGCTCAACTCAAAAAAGCTCAGAAAGCCTTGAGCCGTAAGCAGAAAGGGTCTAAAAACCGATACAAAGCCTGGATTAAAGTCGCTAAAGTCCATGGAAAAATTAGCGATGCCAGAAAAGATTTCCTTCACAAGTTGACAACTCGATTGGTGCGTGAAAACCAAACCATCGCCGTCGAGGATTTGGCTGTGAAGAATATGGTCAAGAATCGGAAGCTGTCCCTTTCTATCAGTGATGCGAGTTGGCGTGAATTGGTCAGACAACTTGAATACAAGTGCGAGTGGTACGATCGCACTCTGATTAAGATTGACCGATGGTTTCCGAGTTCTAAGCGATGCGGGCCTTGCGGTCACATTGTAGAAAAGTTGCCTTTGAACATCCGTGAATGGGATTGCCCGCAGTGTGGAACGCACCACGATCGAGATATCAATGCGGCTCAGAATATTCTTGCCGCAGGGCTTGCGGTGAAAGTCTGTGGAGCGAACGTAAGACCGGATAGGCATAAGTCTGATGGCAGTTGCTTTGAAGCAGAAAGTTCCAAGAAGTGATTCTTGGAATCCCCGCACCTTTTAGGTCGGGGAGGATGTCAAATAGGATACAAGACAAACCTCTCTACAAATCCCGAAATTTAGGGAAGCGCAGAGTATTGTGTACAAAAATCTATAGCGAACTGTATCCTGAAAAAATAATTCTTGATATAATATCGCGTGTTATTGGCGTGGCGTGGTGTGTGAGGAGCGAAGATGCCGAGTTCTGTTGATTTCAGCGGGAGACCATTTCATTTCATCGGCATTGGTGGGATTGGAATGTCAGCCCTTGCCTACATTCTAGCGAAACGCAAGTTGCCTGTGTACGGCTCCGACATTAAATCGAGTCATATAACCGAGCGCTTGCAAGAAATGGGAGCTCACATTTTTTGGCATCAAGATGCCAGCAATTTTGAAGTATTTCAAACGACGGTCAACGGTAGCAGTCCCGATCGCGGGGCGCCGGAAAAAGCCGCATCCTCGGCAGTCGCTGGTACGGTAGGAACTTCCGTGGCGACAGCCGCAGCTCTGCAATTGAACGGCAACGGTTCGGGCGCTACGGCAACTTCGGGATTGCCTCAAGTTGTATGCTCGACGGCAATTCACCCGGCAAATGCCGAATATCGAGCTGCTTTAGATTTGGGCTGTCCGATTTTTCATCGCTCGGATGTGTTGGCAGCCTTAATTCAAGATTACCAAAGCATAGCTGTAGCGGGGACTCACGGCAAAACTACTACTAGCAGCTTAATCGGCTTCATGCTGATGGCAGCAGGTCTAGACCCGACGATCGTAGTAGGAGGCGAGGTAAATGCTTGGGAAGGCAATGCTCGTTTAGGGGAAGGCCCTTACTTAGTTGCCGAGGCTGATGAATCCGACGGTTCTCTCGTCAACCTGATAGCCAAAATTGGCATAGTGACGAATGTGGAACTGGATCATCCAGACCATTACGATACGCTAGACCAGGTAATAGACACATTTAAGGTGTTTGCCCAAAACTGTCAAACTTTGGTCGGCTGCATAGATGACGAAATTGTCAAAGACTGCCTTGCTCCCAATGTCAGCTACAGCTTGCATCCCGAAAGCAATGCTGATTACACGGCCTCGGGGGTAGAGTACGGAGCCGAAAGTACCAAGGCTGCAATTTCGGAGCGAGGAACTTTGCTCGGGGAAATGGAGTTGAAATTGCTGGGGAAACACAATCTCAGCAATGCACTAGCTGCGGTAGCAGTGGGTCGATTGTTAGGGTTGGAGTTTTCGGCGATCGCCAAAGCGATTGCCGGGTTTGAAGGCGCTCGCCGCCGTTTTGAGGTACGGGGCTTTCAGAATGACATCTTGTTTGTGGACGATTACGCCCACCACCCTAGCGAAATTCGCGTTACCTTGGCCGCTGCTCGCTTGCGGATCGAAGGTAGCGAAAAGAATTCCAAATCTCGAAGAGTAGTTGCTATTTTTCAACCGCACCGTTATAGCCGGACTCTGACATTTTTGCCAGAATTTGCTCAATCTTTTGGGGATGCAGATTTGGTTGTAACTTGCGATATTTATAGTGCTGGGGAACCCAATTCAGGAGAGATTACCGGGCAGCAGGTTGCTGATTTGATTGCTAAAGAAGGCCGAGACGTTGAGTTTTGCCCTTCCCTAGAGTCTGTCACCAAGTTTTTAACCGAAAACCTTCAACCGGGAGATTTGGCTTTGTTTTTGGGCGCAGGCAATCTGAATCAGATTATTCCAGAGGTTATGGCTTTCTACCAACAAGCCGATCGCCCGGATTAGATCGCCTTTGGGACTGAGTGCCGAGTCGATCGAGATAACGGCGGTGCAGATTGTACCGATACTTTTGTTCGGCTAATTGTCCGTTCGACCGGCACAACCACAGGTAAATGAATTTTCAACCAAGTCTGGAATAGAAGATATTTTTAAGGATTTTCAAGATGGTGACTATCTCGAATGACTCCTCTGTTAAGGAAAATCGGCGAGTGTATTCTCCTGTTTCTTTGTGGGGAACTGATTGTAAAATTAACTCTCAAGTTGCGCTGGCGGGGCTGACTTCCTTCCGAGTCGGTGGCCCGGCCCAGTGGTACGTTGCTCCCCGCAGCATGGAGGCTTTGCAAGCTAGTTTTGCCTGGGCACACGATGAGGGGGTACCGGTGACTCTGCTGGGTGCTGGTTCTAATTTGTTGGTGAGCGATCGGGGTTTACCCGGGTTGGTTGTCGCCACTCGCTACCTCAAACAGGTAAATTTTCATGCAGAAACAGGTCAAGTTACAGCCGGGGCGGGAGAGTCAATTCCCCGCCTTGCTTGGTTGGCTGCCAAACGAGGCTGGAAAGGTCTAGAATGGGCAGTCGGCATACCGGGCACCGTCGGAGGGGCTGTGGTGATGAATGCAGGGGCTCACAGGGGCTGTGCTGCTGATATTCTGGTCAACGCTCGCCTGCTATCTCCTAATGGTAAGGTGGAAATTCTCACACCAAAAGATTTAGGATATCGTTACCGGACTTCGGTGCTGCAAGGGGGCGATCGCCTGGTAACAGAAGCGACGTTCCAGTTGCAGCCGGGATTCGATCGATCGCAAGTCATGGCAGAAACTAACAACAATTTCAGCCAGCGGCGGACGAGTCAACCTTACCACCTGCCTAGCTGCGGCTCAGTCTTCCGCAACCCCAGCCCGAAGGCGGCGGGTTGGCTGATCGAACAAGCGGGACTCAAGGGATATCAGATCGGCGGCGCACAAGTAGCCCAGCGCCATGCTAATTTTATTCTTAACTGCGGGTCAGCAACGGCTAATGATATTTTTCAAGTGATCCGCCACGTTCAACAGCAAGTCGAGCAGCGGTGGTCGCTGTTGTTGGAGCCAGAAGTTAGAATACTAGGAGAGTTTCCCTCCTAAGGCATCATTGAAGTAATGCGGCAACGGCAGACTGTCAGCCCACACACCACCACAAAGTAACTGTCAGTAACTCAGCCCTTTAGGGACTGAGCTTGTAAGAGAAATCGAGCAAGCTGTACTGACCAGACCCCTCGATCGCGAGGAGCCGTTATTTAGGTCACGACACCGGAGAATGCGACGCCAGTTTTTCGCTCTGTCATCTGCAATTAAACAGTTTTAAAGTCACTGAAACAGTGTTGCAGGTCTAACAAGCCTTTATAACCAGGTCGAGGCCAACATTACCCCGCAAGGGAGAAAGGAGACCACAAGATCTCCATTGGAGGGGCAACCATACCCCTCCAACCCCGCAAGGGGGTTCACGGGGACTAAAGTCCCCCGGGTCGTTTCCCTCTCGGGACTAAAGTCGCCGAGTTTCCCACTTACCGTATTTCTTTTTATGACAAAATCAGGACAAGGATTTGGCTTCGGCCTGGGTAAAATGAAAGAACTGACTGAAGCTTTCAAAAAAGCTCAGCAGGTTCAAGAAGGAGCTAAAAAGCTTCAAGAAGAGTTGGATGTAATGGAAATTGAGGGAACAGCCGGCGGCGGCTTGGTTAAGGTTTTTCTCAGCGGGAACCAAGAACCCCGCCGCGTGGAAATTTCCCCCGATGCGATCGGTGAAGGTGCTGATGTGGTTTCTGAACTCGTCACTGTGGCGATGCTGGATGCTTACACTAAGTCTACGGCAACGATGCGGGAGAAAATGGAAGAACTCACCGGTGGACTCAATCTCCCCGGTTTCGGTTAATCTGTTGACTGTTGACTGTTGTTAGTTGACAGTCAACAGTTAACTGTTGACTGTTGACTGTTGACTGTTAACAAATAACAAATAACAAATAACAAATAACAAATAACAAATAACAAATAACAAATAACTAATGACTAAATTATTGTTTGTCTGCCTCGGAAATATCTGCCGATCGCCCTCAGCAGAAAATATTATGAATCACTTAATCAAAAAAGCTGGTTTGGGCGATCGCATCACCTGCGATTCAGCGGGAACTGGTGGCTATCACATTGGCAGCCCACCTGATAGCCGCATGGCTTTGGCAGCAAAGAAGCGCAAGATTGAATTGCTAGGCGAAGCCCGCCAATTTCAGAGGCAAGATTTTGAAAATTTTGATTTGATTCTGGCGATGGATAAAGACAATTATCGCAATATTCTTGCTGTTGATACTGCGGGAAAATATAAAGATAAAGTGCGCTTGATGTGCGAGTTTTGCCGAGCGCACGACTTGAAGGAAGTTCCCGATCCTTACTACGGTGGCCCAGAGGGATTTGATCGAGTAATTGATTTATTGCTGGATGCTTGCGAGGGTTTGTTGGAGTATGTCAAGTAGTCAGTTGTTATTGGTTATTGGTTATTGGTTATTGGTTGATCAAAATAATCCATGCCCGATGCCCGATGCCCTATGCCCAATTCCCAATTACCAATTACCAATTACCGACCAAATGGTGTTCCATCGCAAAACGCACGAGTTCTGCGCGGTTGTTGCTTTCAGTTTTTCTGAACAAGCTACTGACGTGCTTTTCGATGGTTCGGTGGCTAAGGTGAAGCCGATCGCCGATTTGAATATTAGAAAGACCTTCTGTCAGCAAATCTAGCACTTCTTGCTCTCGCTGCGTCAAAGTCGGAGCATCGCGGCTGCCAAATGCACGCGCTAAGGAGCTATCCCGTAGGGAATCCCCAGTTTCTGGCTTTTGAGTTGAAAAATCCGCTTCAGGCTTGTCATTGGTGATGATTCCTGCCTCTGCTGGCATCGGTTTGAGTTCGGGGGAACGAGACGGTGATTGAGCAATTAGAGCGTAGCGATCGAGCAAAGAGCGAATTACCGCCCCCAATTCCGGGAGATCAAAAGGCTTAGCCAGATAATTGTCGCACCCCATCTGATAGCCGCGAATCCGTTCCTGCGTGCTCGTCCGTTCCGTCAAAAAAATCACCGGTAGCAAGCGGAAAGCGGGACGAGTCCGAACTCGGCGTACAAATTCGTAGCCATCCATCTCGGGCATTGTAATGTCGGTGACAATCAGATGGGGCTGATATTCCTCTACCAAGCCTAAAGCTTCTTTGCCGTTCTCAGCAGCGATTACAGAGTATCCAGTAATTTCCAGATAGTCGGTAATCGACAAGCGCGTCGCGAAATCGTCGTCAGCAACCAGAATCGTCAAGGGCATGGGCGGACATTAAAAATTAAACATGAAAAATTAAAAGTGAAATTAGTCACTTTTAATTTTTAATTCTACTGTTTAATTCTCTTGATAAGTTGCAGTTAAAGTACCAGGCTGCGCTAATGTTCCCTGCAAAGCTACGCCACGCCCATTGGCGGCCAAATGCCGCAGAGTTTTGTAAATTGTCTCGATTTGCTCTGGCTTTCCTGCTTTTTTGGCTATTTCTGCTACAGACAGAGGTGTTTGAGTATTTTTGATCGCTTCCAATACCAGTTGCTGCAACTCCAACACAGCAGCGGCCGCTTTTTTGCCTGCTTCGACCCCTGGTTGGTGATACGCATTGACATTCACCAAGGAACCGTAAAAACCTACGGCTCTTTCATAGAGGGCGATTAAGGCTCCTACTGTCCGAGGGTTGACTTGGGGAATTGTGACGGTGATTGAATCTCGGTGATTTTCGTACAAAGCTTGTCGAGTTCCCTGCAACAAACCAGATAAATAATCTCCCGAGGTGACGCCTGTTTCTACTTCAGCAGAAATGCCTTGTCTGTCTTCCAAAACTTCGATAAATGTTAGGAAGAAATTCGGCACGCCTTCTCGTAGTTGCTGGACGTAGGCGTGTTGGTCGGTGCTACCTTTGTTGCCGTAGACTGCTATTCCTTGATAAACTGTTTTGCCGTCTAAATCTTTTTCTTTGCCGATCGACTCCATGACTAGCTGCTGCAAATAGCGGCTGAACAATAGTAGGGAATCTTTGTAAGGCAAAACTACCATGTCTTTCTCGCCGCGTCCGTTGCACGCAACATACCAGGACATGGCTAAAAGGGCGGCGGGATTGTTTTTAATGTCGGGAATTCTGGTAGCTTCGTCCATGACTTTAGCGCCATCGAGCATCGCTCGAATGTCGATTCCTTGTAAAGCTGCTGGCAAAAGTCCTACTGCTGAGAGTTCCGAAGTGCGTCCTCCCACCCAGTCTGACATGGGGAAGCTGGTAATCCAGCCTTGTGATTTGGCTAATTTGTCTAGTTGGCTGTCTGTGCCGGTGATGGCAATTGCCTGTTTGGCAAAGTCGAGTTTTTGGGCTGCGAAGGCTTTTTGAACTTCGATCATGCCGTTGCGGGGTTCGGGGGTGCCGCCGGATTTGGAAATAGTAATTACTAAGGTGCTGCTGAGTTTGTCTTTGATTTTGTTGAGGATGCGATCGATCCCAGCGGGATCTGTGTTGTCGATAAAATGAATTGCTAGGGGCGGAATGTCTGGAGATAAGGCTTCGGCGACGAATTGAGGGCCGAGGGCAGAACCGCCAATGCCGATCGAGATAATATCGGTAAATTGCGGAGCAAATGGCGGTTTAATATCGCGGTTTTGAACTTTCTTGACAAATTCTTCTACTTGTGATATGCCTGCGACTATTTCTTGTTTTAATTCTGGAGTGGGAGCTAAATCGGGGTTTCGCAGCCAGTAGTGACCAACCATGCGGTGTTCGTCGGGATTGGCGATCGCACCTGCTTCCAAAGCTGTCATGTCTTTGAAAGCTTTGTCAAATTTGGGCTTCAGTGCTGTTAGCGCATCGTTGTCGAATCCCATGCGGCTGATATCGAGATAAAGTCCCAATCCCTGGTGATAGTAAAGCCAGTCTTGATAGCGTTGCCAGAGTGCTGCGGCGTCCATATAAATTCTCTACGATTCTTATAATGTTCGATCGGGCTAGTCGGGAATCAACCAATTGTAGTTTAAAACGATGTTATGGATGGCTTTTGCAGAATCCCAATAAATTTAAGCATTAGTCGTCTGAAGGCGGAAGGCTGCGACAGGCAGAAGGTTGCGGCATAATTAAGGAATAAAAAAGTGACTTGCGCGACAGTCTTAGTAGGTCGATCGCCCATTAGTGGCAAAGCCCCATAGATAGAGCAAAAGTCAAGCGGCAACGACAGATAGTTCTATACCAGTTCCAACAAAGAACGCCACTGCACAGCAGTGCTGCAAACCATAGTAGTCATCAGGCATTATCAATCTAAAATCGTTCGACGCTCGCGAAGTCGAAGTCTAAAATCGTTCGACTGAGCGAAGTCGAAGTCTAAAATCGTTCGACGCTCGCGAAGTCGAAGTCTAAAATCCTATGAGTTTTGTCAGGGTGCGGCTTTGGGTTCTGGTTTCACAACAGTTAAATTCTGGCAAGTCCGTTGAAAATAGGCATTGCAGTCTGGTTAAATATACTTTTTGTCATAGTCAGTCTCAATACCCATGATTCCAAAGCGATGGGATAGCAGAGGGAACTAATCTCAAGCCCCTGCAATTGCTTCACTTACTTTCGCAATGACAATCGCGCAACTAATTTGCCGAAACAGAGAGCGATCGATCATCGGCTAAAAATACAACTAACAACTATGAATTAGCGAAAGAGTAGTAGAATATACAGATATTAGAATTAAAGTGCGATCCACTATGCTTACTCTATCACCCGAATTAAAAGAAAGATTAGCAACTCCGCTGAAAATCGGCGACTTTGAAGTCAAAAGTCGCGTCCTGCAATCGCCCTTATCCGGCGTCACCGATTTGGTATTTCGCCGCCTGGTGCGTCGCTACGCCCCAGATTCAATGATGTACACCGAAATGGTGAATGCTACGGGTTTGCACTACGTGAAGCAACTACCGCGAATTATGGAAATCGATCCAAATGAGCGCCCGATTAGCATTCAATTGTTTGACTGTCGGCCGAATTTCTTGGCAGAAGCGGCGCAGAAAGCTGTGGCAGAAGGAGCGGATACAGTTGATATTAATATGGGCTGTCCCGTCAACAAAATCACTAAAAACGGCGGCGGTTCTTCTCTGCTGCGAGATCCCGAAAATGCCGAGGCAATTGTGCGGGCGGTTGTGGAAGCTGTAGATGTTCCTGTGACAGTGAAAACTCGCATCGGTTGGAGTGACAAAGAAATTAATATTTTGGAATTTGCCAAGCGGATGGAGGATGCGGGAGCAAAAATGATTACCATCCACGGCCGCACGCGATCGCAAGGTTACACCGGCCCGGCAAAATGGGAATGGATTCGTCGCGTTAAGGAAGTTTTATCGATTCCTGTGATTGGTAACGGAGACATTTTTTCAGTGGAAGCAGCGGTGCGCTGTCTCGAAGAAACTGGCGCTGACGGAGTGATGTGCTCGCGGGGAACTTTGGGCTATCCATTCATGGTGGGAGAAGTCGATTATTTCTTGAAAACTGGTGTAGAAAAGATACCTCCGACACCAATTGAACTCCTGGAATGTGCTAAGGAACATCTGCGGGCTCTGTGGGAATATAAAGGTGAAAGCGGTGTCACTCAAGCGCGCAAGCACTTAACCTGGTATGCTAAGGGCTTCCCCGGTGCTGCGGAATTGCGGGGTGTGTTGGCTGTGGTAGAAACGGTTGAGCAAGGTTGCAATTTGATCGATCGCGCGATCGAGCAATTGCCCGCATAAACCTTACCCGCAGATGTCAACCAGCGGGTTGCAGAAACAAAACCCGCCTCTGTCGGCTAAGATTTAAGACACAGTTAGAAATTTGTGTGTAGGGGAAAGCATGGACTCATTAAAAGGACGAGATTTATTAAGTCTGGCAGATTTAAGTATTGACGAATTAAATTATTTGCTGGATCTCGCAACCAGTTTAAAATCGGGAATGGTGAAGCTGAAACGCAATAAAGTTCTCGGCTTATTATTTTCCAAAGCTTCGACAAGAACTCGGGTGAGTTTTACGGTGGCAATGTATAAATTAGGAGGGCAAGTTATTGACCTCAATCCTAACGTTACGCAAGTCAGCCGTGGTGAACCATTGGTCGATACAGCAAGGGTTTTAGACCGATATTTAGACATTTTGGCAATTCGGACTTTCGAGCAAAAGGATTTAGTAACTTTTGCCAATTATGCCAAAATCCCTGTGATTAATGCGCTGACAGATGACGAACATCCATGTCAAGTATTGGCGGATTTGATGACAGTAAAAGAGTGTTTCGGTAAGCTAGAAGGACTGACATTAACTTATTTTGGTGACGGCAATAACATGGCTAATTCGCTAATGTTGGGCTGTGCAATGATGGGAATGAATGTCAGAATTGCTTGTCCTCAAGATTTCCTGCCAAATCCTGAGATTGTCGAAAAAGCTAAGGCGATTGCTAATGGACAAACAGAAGTTACTGTGACTGCTGATGCGGAAGCTGCTGCTAAGAATACTCAAGTAATTTATACTGATGTTTGGGCAAGTATGGGACAGGAAGAGGAAGCTAAACTCAGGATTCCTTTGTTTGAACCTTATCAGGTAAACGAAAAACTCGTAGAGATGGCGGATAAAAATGCGATTGTACTGCATTGTTTGCCGGCACACCGAGATGAAGAGATTACCGATGCGGTGATTGAAGGTTCGCGATCGCGCGTTTGGGATCAAGCGGAAAATCGGATGCACGCCCAGCAAGCTTTGCTAGCCAGCATTCTCGAAAGCGATTAGGAATTAGGAATTAGGTTCGTAGTGAGGACTTTAGTCCTTCCGCCAGGGGTTAAAACCCCTGGCTCAAAGCTTAAGTCGGTTAAAACCGACTGCAATTATTGTATTAGTTTGATAGTGGTTGTCAATTTGATATAATTGGTGGCAGCATTTCTTGAATTGCGATATTAAAATCTGGAAATTGTAGCGGTGAAATGTTCGCAGTTTCCCCAAGAATGACTTCGCTTTGATATCGATCATCAGCGGGTTCCCGAAAAACGTGTAGTTGTCTATCATTTACATTTAATACCCAATAATCGGCAATTCCCGATCGCGCGTAGATTTTGGCCTTGATTTCGCGATCGTAAGCTAAGCTGCTGTCTGCCACTTCGATAATTAGATATACTTCTGAGGGAGTCGGATGGTGAGTGGCGTAGTCAAAGGGATCGATTCTGACTAAGGTGATATCCGGTTCGGGTTCGGAATTGTCATCAAGGGCGATCGGATCTTGAGTATAGACAGCAGCCAGGTTTTCGAGAAGATCGCGCAGCAGCGTCGAAGTGCGTCTAGTGGCAGAAGTATGGGCAGTTCCTTTTGCACTCATTCTGATAATATTTCCTGAAATTAATTCGACTCGTTCCTCTGGGTGAAAAAATCCCATTTCTCCCAGCTTGCGATATTCTTTTACTGTCCATTTACGGAGCGTGAAAGGGGCTTCTGTTATTAGCATAGCTTCACCAGAAAAATCACAATTTGATGCAGGATAATTTGATTATAGCTTGGGATTATAGTTTAATACAAGGAAAATTGGAGAAGACTCGGCGGTTGAAACCGCGTCTACACAGACAAAACCCGCACTTCGACAAGCTCAGCGACCACCTCCGCGGGTTGAAGAAAAGATGACAATTTAGGAGGTAATGTGGGCAGAGAAAACTCGGCGGTTGAAACCGCGTCTACACAAACGAAGTCCGCCTCCGCGGACTGAAGAAAAGATTACAATTCAGTCTGTAAGGTGGGCGGCGCCCACCCTACAGACTGATTAAGAGGCTGCGAAATTCACTTTTGTGACTTCACCGGCGACAACATTAACTATTTGTTGAATTTGACTTCCGTCAACTTTCAACTGATAGGAACCGGGCGAAAGCTCGATCGCCCCAAACCATCCTTTACCATCCGCGCGCAGTTGGCGCACATTGCCACCAGCATTAATCGCCTGTAATGTCAAGCTCGCACCGTCGCAAGTACGCGCGGCGAAGCTATCCCGTAGGGAATCGCACCGTTGGAAATTTCCGGCGATCGCCCCAGCAGTCGGCCGCGACTTCCAAGGCATATCAGGAACCTTTGCTGGCAAAGTCCACACCGGCTGAGTTTGAATAGTTCTGCCCGTCGCAGCGTCAACGTATTGACTCGGTTGCGACAGCGCGCTGTAAAACAAATCGTTGGTTTGCGGAACGTATTTCCAAGGCTGGCGGGGCAAATCTCCGCTACCACCCGATCGCAGTTCACCGTTTGTGTAAATATTGCTGCTAGCGTAGGAATACAAAACCGTACCCGCAACGTTATTTCCTTTGGCTGAAGGCGCTTCAGCGCGGCGGATTTGGGCGAGGGTGTCTTCGATGTAGTTGAGGTAATTGCCAGGGCCGATCGCGATTTGGCGGTTGTACTGGTGGTCTTTAGCGTACTCGATCCAGTGGTTGTAACCCAGCTTTTGCTGCGGCTTGTACTCACGCTGGTAAGTCATCGGCATCGCCATATCGAGAATACCTTCTTCCAACCAAGCGCGCCAATCCTGCAATACTTCTTGGTACGGTTGCGTTTTATACCAGCCTGCATCGTTAGCTGGGCCGTCTCCCCAGGCGATCGTCGCTGCGGTAATTTTAACGCGCGGTTTAATCGCCATCGCTTCTACATAAAGCTTCCGCACTAAATTTGTCACTTGATCGCGCCGCCACTGCATCCACAGCGGATCGCTGGCTGACGGTTTGCCCGATCGACCGTTTTGTTGGTTGAAACGGGCGATCGAAGTAGGATTGTAGCCCCAATTCGGCCCGCCGTAGCGCACGTAATCCAACTGTACGCCGTCCACATCGTAGCGCTTCAACAAGTCCAAATAGACGGAAACAGTATAATCTAGCGCGTCTGGATTGCCTGGATCGAGGAAACCCTTTGCTTCGCCACCCGAAGTCAGCATTGCCCAATTGTCCTTTCCTGGGGCATTAGGCCCATGTTCTTGCCAAATGTGATTTGCGGGAAGTTTGCCACCGGAAACTACTGGTAGCGTCACCATCCAAGCGTGTACTTCTATACCTGCGGCGTGAGCTTTGTCAATCAAATCTTGGAGGGGATCGAAACCTGCTGGAACATTGGGATCGGTGGTGCGGGGTTCGATCGTACTTGTGTAAAAGGCATCGCCACGGCGGCGGACTTGGGCGACGATCGCGTTAGCATTGGCTTTCTGGGCGTCTGCAATCAACTTGGTGACTTCTTGAGGCGTTTTGAAACCGGGGTTGAAGGCATCCACCCAGAAGGCGCGAAATTCGCTGGTTCGGGTTTGTTGTGGGGGCATAATGGCGATCGCCCGTGAAGGGAAAAAGTTTGATAACCAACCGGGAGTCAGCAGAAAACTGATTGTTAAGCCGATCGAGAATAAGCTTGACAAAAAGAATGTTTTGGTCTTTCGCATGAGGAATGTGTGAGAGAGCGTTTAACTGTCCTTTACGGACATTTGGTTTGAGCGTCCGCTTGACATTTTCGCACATTAGTGCAAGTTTGGACGAAAATAGACTGAACTGGCGATCGAACTTTTCTCAACAAATGATAGCACCGCACTTTCAAACCCTAATCATTCCTGCTGACAGCCAAACAACAGCAAAAAATTTACTCAATAAAATAGATTTATTCCGGTTAGAAGCAACCCAGAAGTTGCAGCAAAGCCAGAGGGGAGAAAAGGGACAATTTTTAACACCTTGCTCTGTGGCAATTTTGATGGCTGGAATGTTTGAATTTAATTGTTCTGATATATCGCTTTTAGATGCAGGTGCAGGTATTGGCTCCCTATTAGCCGCAGTTGTTTGCGAGCTTTGCCAACGCCCAAACAAACCACGAAGCCTGCACATTATAGCCTATGAAATAGACATTATTTTGAGTGATTACCTCAAGAAAACTTTAGAGTTATGCAGAATTGAATGTCAGAACTCCGGCATATTTTTCACCAGTGAAATTCGTGAAGTAGATTTCATCAAAGACGCGGCGGATATGTTGCATCCCAATTTATTTACACAGTCTGTAAAACTAGAATTCACAAATGCAATTATCAATCCTCCCTACGCCAAAATAGATGCTAAATCCCAAGTCAGAACATTGCTGCGTGCTATAGGAGTAGAAACCAGCAATCTCTACGCTGGATTCACCATTGCAGCAGCTAAACTGCTCAAACCAAACGGTGAATTAGTTTCGATAACTCCCCGCAGCTTTTGCAACGGTTTATACTTTCGAGATTTCCGCCAAGTCTTCCTGCAAATGATGGCTTTACGCCAAATACACATCTTTGAATCCAGACAGGAAATATTTCGCGATGATGCGGTGCTGCAAGAAACTATTATTATGCGAGCTACCCAACAAATAGAAAAGCCAGATACTGTACTTATAACTTCCAGCAATATTGCTGAGGACGACTTAATTTTATCTCATAATTTACGATATGCTGATGTCGTTAACCCCAAAGATTCCGACCAATTCATTCGGATTCTACCGGATTCAGTCAGCCAGCAAGTAGTCGAGCAAATGGCTCAATTCACTTGTAATCTACAAGAATTAGGCTTAACAGTCTCCACCGGAAAAGTTGTAGATTTTCGCGTTCGCTCTGATTTGCGGTTAGAACTAGAAAACAATACAGTTCCGCTGATTTATCCAGCACACTTCTCGGCTGGCGGCGTTGAATATCCGACAGCAACCAGAAAGCATCAAGCTTTAGCTGTTACGGAAAAAACTGCTCCACAGCTAGTAGCTAACGAACATTATGTTTTGACCAAGCGCTTCTCATCCAAGGAAGAGAAAAAGCGAATTGTTGCCGTTGTCTGGGATGGCAATAAAATTAATAGTTCTAGCGTTGGTTTTGAGAACCATTTAAATTATTTTCACCAACAAGGACGCGGATTAAACCTCACTCTCGCGCGGGGATTGGCAGTTTATCTAAATTCGAGCTTGATCGATGATTTTTTTCGACTTTTTAATGGAAACACTCAAGTTAATGCTACTGATTTGCGTAATTTGAAGTATCCTAGTTTAAAACAACTATTTCTACTTGGTGCTGAAATAGGAGAAATATTTCCTACACAACGAGAGATTGATCAACTTGTCGAGAGACAACTGCTGAAGGTGACAAATCCATTAGAAAATAGCCCGATGACAATCAAAAACCGTATCGATGAATCTTTAGAAATACTTGCAACGCTGGGTTTTCCAAAAGGTCAGCTTAACGAACGTTCAGCCTTAACTCTTCTGGCTTTGCTTGACATCAAGCCAAAGGATACTTGGGAATCGGCAAAATCTCCACTTTTGGGAATCACACCAATTATGGAATTTATGAAGCAGGAGTACGGTAAAAAATATGCAGCAAATACGCGGGAAAGTGTGCGCCGCCAGACTGTGCATCAGTTTCTTGATGCAGGTTTAATTGTTGTTAATCCTGACAGTCCCGAACGTCCGGTGAACAGTCCCAAAACAGCATATCGGATAGAAGACAGTGCTTTGGAACTGCTACGAACTTATGAAAGTTCTGACTGGGAGAAGAATGTTCGTGCTTACCTCGCATCCGTCGAAACGCTCAAAAAACGATATGCACAAGAGCGAGAAATGGCGCGAATTCCAATTACAATTGAAGGCGAGATTAAAACTCTTTCACCAGGGGGACACAACGTTTTAATTGCCAAAATTATTAGTGAGTTTGCGACTCGGTTTACTCCTGCTGGTAGGCTGCTTTATGTCGGAGATACCGATGAAAAGTTTGCTCATTTCAACGAACCATCGTTAACTGCACTAGGCGTTACAGTTGATGCTCACGGTAAGATGCCAGATGTAATTATTCACTTTACTGAAAGAAACTGGTTGGTGTTGATTGAAGCTGTTACTTCTCACGGCCCGATTAATCCCAAACGCAAAACTGAGCTTGAGAATCTTTTTAGAAGTTCGACAGTACCTTTGGTGATGGTGACAGCTTTCCTCAGCCGCAAGGCAATGGCGGAATATCTATCTGATATTTCCTGGGAAACCGATGTCTGGGTAGCAGAAGAAGCTACTCACCTGATTCATTTTAACGGACAACATCTGTTGCAAGCTTATTCAAAAGATGAAAATATTTGTGAGTCAGAATGATGCTAAAACAGATTAGACCTCTTGCAAAAATACTTAGGAACGGGCAAGATGCCCGTTCCACAAAATATTTTTTTCTGTGGAACGGGCATCTTGCCCGTTCCAAAAGTTGATTAAAAAGACTTTTGCAAAAAATATATTGTTTATATGGCTAGCGCTGTCATCACGATCGCAAATATAAGAATTACACATTTCCGATAAAGAAACCGGGTTTTTACCAATTGTACTCGCCCGAATGAAATATTTTGCTAAAAAACCCGGTTTCTCGCTACTCGTGCGTCCAAAACTAATATACTGTGATGCGAGTGGTTGCGTTGACCGGAAATTGTCGATCGCACTCAGTAAACCAAATCAGTAAATTAGATCAGTAGTTAGCCCAAATATGTCTGCAATGGAAAAAAAACAGATCGATGGATTGTGGGTCTCTGTATTGTACTTCGCTCAGGGTCTCCCGTACACCGTCGTTAATTTAATGTCGGTGATTTTTTTGAAAGGGATGGGAACCAGCAACGAGATGATCGGATTGACAAGTTTGTTGTCTTTTCCCTGGGTATTAAAAGGTTTGTGGGGCCCCGTCGTTGATATGTATTCCACTAAACGCAAGTGGATTTTAACAACAGAAATTATTTCTATTTTTTTGTTTGCTTTGCTGGCTTTTGGCGTATTGACGCCGGAGCCTGTTATTCTATCACTTGTGATATTTACGGCGATCGCCTTTGTGTCCGCTACTCACGACATCGCCATTGATGGATTTTACTTAAACGTTCTCAATAAAGACAAACAAGCCCTATTTGTCGGCGTTCGCAACACCGCCTACAGGGGCGCAGTCATTGCTGGCAGCGGTTTATTGGTATTTTTAGCAGGGAAAATAGCAGAACAGCATTTAGTCACAGGAACCGCTGGCGATACAAAGGTATATCAGGACATTCAGTTGTCACTTTTGGGCTCGTCTTTTAGCGTGTCTGCGCTGAAATATGGCTGGGCGACAGCCTTTGGGATTTGTGCCATTCTATTTGTACTGATTTATCTGTTCCAGCGCTGGTATCTTCCCTATCCTAGAAATTATGCTGTCGAAGATGGCGCGCCACAGCGGACAACCAGCTTTTTTGAGTCATTTAAAACCTATTTCCAGCAAGATAAGATTGGTTGGATTGTAACTTATGTTTTGATTTTTCGGTTGGGCGATGCCTTGACATTTAAAATGGCTGCCCCTTTTTTAATGGATAAAGTTGAGAAGGGGGGATTAGCAGTTTCTACGTCGGATATGGGATTGCTATCGGGTACTATCGGCGTGATTTTCCTGTTAATCGGAGGGTTGCTGGGCGGCTATTTGATTGCAACACAAGGATTGAAAAAATGGATGTGGCCGACGGCAATTCTGCAAAATTCGACTAACGTCTTATATTGGATGTTGGCAATCAATCAACCGGGGATTCAATGGGCTTATGTTGTAAATTCGATCGAGCAATTTACTTACGGACTTGGTGTAGCTGCCTATACAGTGTTTTTGATGCGGACTGTCCGCCCTGAATACGAAGCATCACACTATGCGATTACAACGGCTTTTATGGCCGCCGGAGTGCTGATTCCAGGCGTTTTTAGTGGCTATTTACAGACTGATTTGGGCTATCAAAATTATTTTTTGTTCAGTTCACTGGCTGTGATTCCGGGTATGTTGACGATTTTCTTTTTGCCGCTAGAAGATGAGCAAAAATTAGTATCTATGCCCAGACCCGGACTCGATGATTTCGATTAATATACAGCAAGATTGCAGATTGAATTAGGATACTCGATAAATAAGGACACAACAAATGTTGTGTCCCTACCGAATATCTGTATTGTAACTGCCAACTAAATCACAATAAAATCGCTGGCTGTTAGCGGGCTCCTTCGGAGACCGGGAATACTGGCAAGAGCTTGACCGTTACTTGCAAGTTCGATGGTTGTAGAAATATCCCCTTGAGTGATTTTCAGTTGGTTGAAGGTCAAACCTTTGCTTAAACCGATTAAATCTTGACCCTGTTGAAAGTCTAAAATTGTGTCGGGGCCAGCGCCCGTTGCTAACACTAATACGTCGCGTCCAGCGCCGCTAATTATCAGGTCTGCACCCAGTCCTCCAATCAGCGTGTCGTCTCCTTCTCCACCGTTCAAAACGTCATCTCCTTTGCCGCCATATAGCAGGTCGTTGCCGGCGCTACCGCTGATGTTATCCATGCCACCGTTGCCGCTGAGAGTGTCGTTTCCGCCATTGCCAATGATAATATCGTCTCCGCCCAAACCTGAGGCTGTATTGTTGGCATCGTCCCCTACTAATTTGTTAGAGCGAGACGGATCTAGAGCAGCTTTTATTGCTACCACGTTGCCGAGAAAAGAGCTTCCCGGAGAGGTTCTTAATTGCTCTAAACTGCTGCGCGTTCGCAGCGCTGTTCCCTGACCTGGCAGTGCGTAGTCTAAGCCTGCTAACAGCTCTAAATAATCGGAGTCGGTGAAAGTGAAATCCGGGCGGTTTAACTGGTCTACAGAGATATCTGTTTTAGTCAAACCGGGAGGAGGAGAGCTTAATAAACCAGCTTGTGTGTGCTTGTCTAAGACAAGTAACGGGTTGATAATAGGGCTTGTATATGTTTCCAACATTACTTTTCCGGGAATGAAAGCTTCTCCTCCCAAGCTGACAAAATCGCCGCTAACTATGTAGTGAGTTACATTTTTACCTGCGCCGGCTTTTTGCTTAAATGTATTGACGCTACTCTGAGCGATTCCGGGAGAATTGAAGGTGACAATATCTCCGACAGTAGATGTGAATTCGGTGGCTGCTAGCTGGGTTAAAGCACCGCCCAAGCTGTGTCCGAGTAGGTCTGGTGGCAGGCGGCGGGGGTTTTTTGTTGCGTCTTGACTGATTTGTGTCAGCCAAGTTCCTAAGGCTTGTTTGTTGGCTTCAAATTGGTTGAAACCGACGCCGCGCCTGTCTCCATTGGCAGCATCGTCTACGATCGAGTCGGTGCCGCGAAATACTAATACGGGCGGTTTGTCTGGGGTGGTGGAAATTAAGCCGATCGCGTGAAACCCAGTTAGCGGATCGTCAAAAGTGCGATCGATCTGGTAACCAGCAGCAGCCAAACCACTTTGAACTAAAGTTTGAAACTGAGGGTTGTTATCTTGGTAAACAAGTTGCTTGGCTATGGTTTCGTAAGCGGCGGGAGAGGAGGGCATATTCTTATTTTTTCCTGTCGTATGATTGGGATTGGCTTTTAAAGCTAGTCAATTCATTTTACAGTAAACTCCGCTTATTAACAAGATTAAATTATCCTATTTTTAGATAGTAAAATTCTTAATAAGTAGGCTTTATGAAGCGGATTTAGCAACATAAGATACTCGCTGTAAATATTTTTATGAGCAAAAGTCGCTTTTTTTTAGCAAGCAATAAGAATCGGCTGAAAGACTCCTCCTTCTATCGGCAAATCAAACAAAAATATTGACTATTTTAATCCTCTTGCTTTTAAGGATAAGTAGCTGTTAACTGTCAACTGCTTTCGGAGTCAACTGTCAACTGTCAACTGTCAACTGTCAACTGCTTTTCTGCCAACTGCCAATTGTCAAAATACCTAATTTCAGGCTACTAAAGCTGCACAAAATCCGGTCGGGTAATGTCGCTCGCCACTAAGCCTCTAAGAGTAGCAAGAATTTCACCAGTAACCGGGATAGTAATTAAAGCTCCGTCAGCACCTTGGCTGACTCTAATTTGAGCAAAAGTTAGACCCCGCGATAATGCAATTAAATCTTCACCTTTTGTAAAATCGGCAATCACATCTGCTCCGCCGCCGGATTCCAAGACAAATCGATCGCGCCCCGCGCCGCCAATTAAAAAATCGTTGCCAAACTCGCCGGAAAGCAAATCGTTGCCCTCGCCGCCCTCCAAATAATCGTTATCTCTGCCGCCGTACAAGAAGTCGTCGCCAGGGCCGCCGATGATGCTGTCATTATCTCGATTGCCTCTGAGAGTATCGTTGCCGGCATTGCCGATAATCGTATCTTCTCCACGGCCGCCGGTAGCAGTATTGTTGCGAGCATCGCCTAATAAATAATTCGGTTGCAAGGGAGCTAAACCGAATTGCATTTGTCTGATTAAGTCCACAAAAGAAAATTCTGGTGCTGTTCTCAAACTCTCTGCACCTCCTCGGTATCTAATGGCGACTGACACGTTGGGCAGTGGCAAATTTAGCGCCGCGATAAATTCGTTAAAATCTGAGTCGTTATTGGTGTAGGCAAAGGCGGGACTGTTTAAGTCTTCTAGGGAAATTTGTCTTTGGACAAAATCTGGGGGCGGAGTTGTTAATAAATTTTCGGTTCGATGTTTTGCCAAAACCGTTAAGGGATTAATGCTCGGGTCAATAAAACTTTGAAGAAATACTTTTCCCTGTATAAATGCTTCGCCAAACAAGCTGACGATATCTCCGCTGACAATGTAGTGACTGACATTTTTGTTGCCGGCTCTGCTGAGGTTTCTCCTAAAATTGTTGGCGATGCTTGCTGACACTCCGGGAGAGTTGAATGTAAAGATATCGCCGGTAATTGATGTGTATTCTGTGGCTACGATTTGAGCGATCGCTCCGCCCCAACTGTGGCCCACGACATCGGGCAATAATTTGCTGGGGTTTTTAGCTGTATCTTGACCGATTTGTGTCAGCCAGTTTTTGATACTATCTTTGTTGTTTTCAAATTCCGGCAGGCCAATGTCCGGGGAGTCGGAAAACGTAGCGTCGCCGTCGATGAAGTCTGTACCTCGAAATACCAGGACTGGCGGTTGTTTGGGATCGGAGGAACCGAAGCCGATCGCGTAAAAGCCTGTTTCTTGGTCGTCGAATACGCGATCTATATAGTAGCCGTTAGTATCCAGGAACCGCAAAACTTGATTTTGGGCGCTTGGCTTTTGATTCAAAAAAACAATTGACTTAGCTAGAGCTTCATAAACGGCAGGCGATGCACTCATAATATTTTATTTTGTGTTTGTTGGTATTGGCGGTCGCTCTGGTTTTGAGCTAATTTGGCACTGCCAGCAATTATAACTGACCAGATTTGTATGGTACACTTGATAATATCTACTCAAGAATCATTTTTTTGCGGTTATGGCTATCATTCGTCAATACATTGCTCCATTTATAGCGATATTAGTATTTTTGGCGGCTCTGGTAGCAGTCAGCGCTCGCATCTTTTTGCCGGCTGACATGGCTGCCCCAGCACCGATTGAGGAAGCGATCCCCCAAAAGCAAGCGGCAGCAGTGAATCCGATTTTCTTGGGGCTAAATTATTCCCCTCTCCGTGTCCGCTAAACGGATGTCAGCCCAGATATTACCGGGCTACTGGCTGCGATCGGGTTCTGGGCTCGATCGCGCAAAACTGCTAAAGTTCCTGCACCATACTTACCGAGAGCTTTACCCGGATCGCGAATTGGGACATTTGGCTCAAACTGTCGAGCAGTATTTTTCTAATCAGACGCCGCTTTGGTGGGTAGAGTGCCTGAAAAACAGCCCGAAAGAGGGAGAAAGTTTTTCCGGGCTGCCCTCGCAGTCGGCAAATCCCAAATCTGTTGTGGGATGTTTGTGGTTGGGAAATGCGATCGACCAAACTACTGGAGAACGCCACGGCCATATTTTTCTGCTCTACATAGCACCGGAACATCGCCGTCAAGGACTCGGTGCAGCTTTAGTTATTCAGGCAGAAAATTGGGCGCGTTCAAGGGGCGATCGGCAAATTGGTTTGCAAGTTTTTTTGAGCAATCAGCCGGCGATGAATCTCTATCAAAAATTAGGCTATGAGAGTCATTCTGTGTGGATGATCAAATCTCTTTGAAAAACAACAGCTATTTGTTTGCAGTCAAAACTAGAGTTCGGATTCATCTAAATTATGATGGCTCTTCGTCCTGCAGGGCGAACAAGAGGAGGACTTGAGTCTTGAATCGGAATGCTTTTATTGCCCGGAATGCTAATTTATATTGACCGTTGACTGAGTTGCGCCCGTAGCATCCTCTGTGCGGTAAAGTTTTTTTATGAACAATAACGACTACCCCAACGCCCTCGATCTTGATACGGAACTGGAAAGCCCTTTGGATCATTTTGATGAGTCCGAACCCCCACTACCAGATCCAGAGGAAATGCTGCCTTTGCTGGAATCCCCGGAACCTCAGCACCGGATGATGGCGGCCCGGGCTTTTTGCGAATTGCAGGACGATCGCGCAATTTCGCATTTAATTAATTTATTGAGAGACGGTTGCCCCTTGGTGCGGGTGAGTGCGGCCTATGCTTTGGGGCGAAATCCGAGTCCCGATGCTGTGGAACCGCTGATCGAGCAGCTTAACCGCGATTGGAATGGTTATGTTCGCAAAGGGGTAGTTTGGGCCCTGGGAAATTGCACGGATCACCGCGCTTTAGCCCCCTTAATTGATGCTCTGAGAACTGATATTTCGGCGGTGCGTTTGTGGGCGGCGAGTTCCCTCGGTCAAATGGCAAAAGTTGGTTACTATGTGGTGATTGCGGGGATTCCGCCGTTGATTGAATCACTGCGGGGAGATGCTGTATCTGCGGTGCGTAGTAACTCGGCTTGGGCGATCGGGCAACTGGCGCGGGAGTTGCCGAATAATGTAGTGTACGCTGGGGCGATCGACGCTTTGATTGAATCATTAGAAGAAGACCAAGATATGGGCGTGCGCGAAGATGCTAAATCTTCCCTATTACGAGTCGGCGATCCGCGCGGCTTGCAGATTATTGAAGACTTAGAAATGGAAGGATTGTTATGATAAAAAGTTCATAATTAAACAAAGTTTACTTATTACCCTTTACCCGTTACCAATTATGAACTTCATCAATCCTAAAACAGATTTTGGCTTCAAAAAAATCTTTGCTTCACCTCAGCACAAAGAAGTTTTGATTAGCTTCCTGAATGCCATGCTCTACAACGCAGAGCCAACAATTACCGACTTAGAAATCATCGATCCCTACGCCGCACCAGCAATTACTGGTTTAAAAGACACTTACCTCGATGTCAAAGCCAAAATTACAGGAAACACAACTGTGATTATTGAAATGCAGGTAATTAATGTAGAAGCTTTTACCAAGCGTGTCATATTTAATGCAGCCAAAACCTACGCAACTCAACTCAAACCGAGAGAAAGCTACTCAAAATTAAATCCTCTGATTGCTTTAACAATTACCGATTTTGTTCTGTTTGAGAATACAGAGAAATTTCTGACCCATTTTGTGTTTAAAGAAGTCGAAGAAAACATCGAGTATTACAGAGAAATAGAGTTGTTTTTTCTGGAGCTTCCCAAATTCAATAAAAAACTAGAAGAAGTTGAAGGTTTGATTCAAAGTTGGGCTTATTTCATCAAAAATGCTCCCGATTTGGAGGAAATACCCGAGAAATTTGCGTCAGTACCAGAACTTCAAACAGCTTTTAATATCGCCAACAGGTCGAGTTTAAACCTTGAGGAATTACAAGCATTAGAAAAACGGGAAATGTTCTTTGAAGACCAGCGTGGTGCTGTGATCAAAGGCATCCGAGAAGGTAAAGTTGAGGGAAAAATAGAATTAATATTGCGTCAAATTGCCCGACGGACTGGTGAGATTTCGCCGGAAATTCAAATTCGCATCCAGCAGCTATCTCCTGAACAATTGAATGATTTAGGTGAAATTTTGTTAGATTTTACCAGTCAACAGGATTTGATTTCTTGGCTCGAATCCGTGTCAGCATAATTCTTGATCTGCAACATGATTTACCAATTACCCCTTACCCGTTACCAATTATGAACTTCATCAATCCTAAAACAGATTTTGGCTTCAAAAAAATCTTTGCATCACCTCAGCACAAAGAAGTTTTGATTAGCTTTCTGAACGCCATGCTCTACAACGCAGAGCCAACAATTACCGACTTAGAAATCATCGATCCCTACGCCGCACCAGCCATTGCTGGTTTAAAAGACACTTACCTCGATGTCAAAGCCAAAATTACAGGAAACACAACTGTGATTATTGAAATGCAGGTAATTAATGTAGAAGCTTTTACCAAGCGTGTCATATTTAATGCAGCCAAAACCTACGCAACTCAACTCAAACCCAGAGAAGGCTACTCAAAATTAAATCCTCTGATTGCTTTAACAATTACCGATTTTGTTCTGTTTGAGAATACCGACAAATTTCTCACCCATTTTGTGTTTAAAGAAGTCGAAGAAAACATCGAGTATTACAGAGAAATAGAGTTATTTTTTCTGGAATTGCCCAAATTCAATAAAAGACTAGAAGAAGTTGAAGGTTTGATTCAAAGTTGGGCTTATTTTATCAAAAATGCTCCCGACATGGAGGAAATACCAGAGAAGTTTGCGTCAGTACCAGAACTGCAAACAGCTTTTAATATCGCCAACAGGTCAAGTTTAAACCTTGAGGAATTAGGAGCTTTAGAAAAACGGGAAATGTTCTTTGAAGACCAGCGTGGTGCTGTGATTAAAGGCATCCGAGAAGGTAGAATCGAGGGGGAAATGGCATTAATATTGCGTTTACTCCCGCGACTTACTGGTGAGATTTCGCCGGAAATTCAAACTCGCATCCAGCAGCTATCTCCTGAACAATTGAATGATTTAGGTGAAACTTTGTTAGATTTTACCAATCAAGAAGATTTGATTTCTTGGCTCGAATCCGTGTCAGCATAATTCTTGATCTGCAACATGATTTACCAAATACCCATTACCGTTACCAATTATGCACTTCATCAATCCCAAAACAGATTTTGGCTTCAAAAAAATCTTTGCATCACCTCAGCATAAAGAAGTTTTGATTAGCTTTTTGAATGCGATGCTCTACAACGCAGAGCCAACAATTACCGACTTAGAAATCATCGACCCCTACGCCGCACCAGCAATTACTGGTTTAAAAGACACTTACCTGGATGTCAAAGCCAAAATTACAGGCGACAAAACTGTGATTATCGAAATGCAGGTAATTAATGTAGAAGCTTTTACCAAGCGCGTCATATTTAATGCAGCCAAAACCTACGCAACTCAACTCAAACCCAGAGAAGGCTACTCAAAATTAAATCCTTTGATTGCTTTAACAATTACCGATTTTGTTCTGTTTGAGAATACAGAGAAATTTCTCACCCATTTTGTGTTTAAAGAAGTCGAAGAAAACATCGAGTATTACAGAGAAATAGAGTTATTTTTTCTGGAATTGCCCAAATTCAATAAAAGACTAGAAGAAGTTGAAGGTTTGATTCAAAGTTGGGCTTATTTTTGTGTTTAAAGAAGTCGAAGAAAACATCGAGTATTACAGAGAAATAGAGTTATTTTTTCTGGAATTGCCCAAATTCAATAAAAGACTAGAAGAAGTTGAAGGTTTGATTCAAAGTTGGGCTTATTTCATCAAAAATGCTCCCGATTTGGAGGAAATACCGGAGAAATTTGCGTCAGTTCCCGAACTTCAAACAGCTTTTAATATCGCCAACAGGTCGAGTTTAAACCTTGAGGAATTACAAGCATTAGAAAAACGAGAAATGTTCTTTGAAGACCAGCGTGGTGCTGTGATTAAAGGCATCCGAGAAGGTCGTCAAGAAGGTAGAATCGAGGGGCAAATGGCATTAATATTGCGTCAAATTGCGCGACGGACTGGTGAGATATCCCCAGAAATTCAAACTCGCATCCAGCAGCTATCTCCTGAACAATTGAATGATTTAGGTGAAATTTTGTTAGATTTTACCAGTCAACAGGATTTGATTGCTTGGCTGGAATCGGCTTCTAGATAAATCTATAAACTGATTAAGTTCGTAGTCAGGAATGCAAGTCCTCTTTTTGTCTATGAGTCAATCAGGACTAAAGTCCTTACTACGAACCATTTTTTTTTGCAGTGAGGAATGCAAGTCCTCTTTTTGTCTATGAGTCAATCAGGACTAAAGTCCTTACTACGAACCATTTTTATTGTGAATAATATCAAAGCTATTAATCTAACAAGTCTGGTTCCCGGCGCACAATCATGTCATAAAGCGGTTGAAAGCTAAACCATCCCATGCGGTGCGATCCGACTTGCTGCTGTGTCAAACGCGCACATTCTGGCTTGATGAGAATCGGTTTTCCGGCTGCTTGGGCCATTAACTGCGCTTGACAAGAACGTTCCATCGCAATAAACCACCAAGCTGCTTCATCTACTGTTTCACCTACTGTTAACAGTCCGTGATTTTGTAA
The DNA here is from genome assembly GCF_013299165.1 of Microcoleus sp. bin38.metabat.b11b12b14.051. Lineage (NCBI taxonomy): Bacteria > Bacillati > Cyanobacteriota > Cyanophyceae > Oscillatoriales > Microcoleaceae > Microcoleus > Microcoleus sp. bin38.metabat.b11b12b14.051. The sequence continues at coordinate 115,026 of NZ_JAAFKD010000018.1, read as the reverse complement.
AATAATGGCTTTTTTGTCACCTAAAGTTTTGGCGATGCGTTTGGCTTCTTCGATTTCCAAAACAACTCCGGTGTAATCGTCAAATAAAGCTTGGTCTTCATAAAAAGAGCAAGCATCTTGCGTTAGGGGGTCGAGGAGGCGACCCAAACTCGACCAACTTTTGCCGTAGGGTGAATGGGCGTGGGCTGCTGCGATTACGTCGGGGCGGGCGTTGTGTACTTGGGAATGAATGGCAAATGCTGCTTCGTTTACGGGTTTATTTCCCTCAACAACTTCGCCTTTGTGGTTGACTAAAATTAGGTCGCTGACTCGAATTAAACTAAAGTGCATTCCAAAGGAATTGACCCAGAAATGATCGAGGTGTTCGGGGTCGCGGACGGTGATGTGTCCGGCAATTCCTTCGCTGAATCCGAAGCGGGCAAATAACCGAAGTGCGGCGGCTAAACGCTGTTTGCGGTGGCGGCGTTCTTCTTCAATTGAGTTGAATGTTGGGGGTTGGAAAGTGACTTTTGGAACTTTTATTGCTATCATATCTGTGTTGTAATTGGTAATCAGTAATTGGTAATCTAGAAGTTAAAGCCTATAACTTTCTTCCTTCTTCCTTCTTTCTTCTTCCTTCTTCCTTCTTCCTTCACTCAATCGCAAACCTGCTATGTTTTTGCAGTCGAAAGTGGCGTTATTGCCGGGGTGGCGTTCGATTAATTCGATGATTTGTCCGGCAGGATTTTGCAGAAACCACTGGGTTAACGAGCCGTAGTCTAAAGGTCGATCGGATAGCGGTTGAAAGTTTTTGTTTTGCCATATTGTAGCAGCATTCTGCACGTTTTCGACTCGAATCGCGACGTGGTGAACTGCTGTTAATCCCCTTTCTTGTTGGAAGCGGTTTTTTTGGTCGCCTGTGGCGTGGGGCGCATCCAATACTACTAGGCCGCCGGCTGGCATTAATAAGGTCATTAAATGCAGCCACAAATCTGAGGGAATGTTGATGTTTCCGGTACAAAAGTTAATGGGGAATAAGTCGGGGCCTTCAACTATTTTGGCGCCGAAGAATCGAAAAGAGTCGGCGTAGTTTTCGAGTTGAGTGCGATCGCGAAATGTGATGACAAAGTGGTCTATCGATACTAATTCTCCGTACAGCTTTGTCTCAAATATCCAGGTTGTCAAAAATTCGGGATTAATAAATTTGGGGTTGAATTCCAGCAAGCCACTTTTTTCGATGAATGGTGAGTCAAGGTGGCTGTCGAGGTTGTTGTCTAATCTTAGGGTTGGTAGATTCAAGTTTTTCATGTCTCTCACCCGGGTTAATTTGGCAAAACAGCGAATTTTGTCTGCAATCTAAAGTTGATGCACATTGGTACACCTTAATTTTAAAATAACACAAATTTTAACGATCGCCCGATCGCCACTCCCAAACCTCGATCGATCAAAAATCGTATCATTTGCCGATCGCGATTCCAGCCAACCACGCCGTAGTCCAAGCACTTTGGAAGTTGAAACCGCCCGTCACGCCGTCGATATCCAAGATTTCGCCAGCAAAGAAAAGTCCGGGACAGCGGCGGCTTTCCATCGTCTTGAAATCGACTTCTTTGAGATTGACACCGCCGCAAGTGACGAATTCTTCCTTAAATGCGCCCTTTCCTGAAATCTGATATTCGCCTTGGACGAGTTCTTGTAACAGGCGATCGAGGGCTTTGTTGGATAAGTCAGCCCAGCGTTTTTGGTCATCAATGCCGATCGAACTTGTCAAACGTTCCCAGAGGCGACGCGGCATCGGAAACGGACAGCTAGAGACGATTAATCGGTGCGACAACTGCGATTTGACCGCTACCAGTTGCTGCCGCAAAACCTCTGCATTGTACTGGGGAAGCCAATTAATTAGGACAGATGTTCGATAATGGCGATCGTGCAAAAATCTCGCACCCCAAGCCGAAAGTTTGAGTACAGCAGGCCCGCTGACACCCCAGTGAGTAATTAACAAAGGCCCGCTTTGTTCTAATTTTGCTCCCGCCAATTTTACCTTAGCATTCGGAACCGAAACCCCGGCTAAATCTTTGATGCGGCTGTCAGCAATATTAAAAGTAAATAGAGAAGGAACAGGCACTTCTACAGTATTTCCTAACTCTTTTGCCCACTTGAAACCCGACGGATTGCTACCTGTAGCGAGTAAAATGCGATCGCACTTCAACTCTTCCCCCGATTTCAACTCAATTATAAACGTAGGGGCGGTGCCCCCGTGCCCGCCCTCGCCCTCTGTGGTATTCCCGGTTAATTTCTTGACTGAAACAACTGCATCGCCCGTGCGAATTTTCACGCCTGCATCCTCAGCAGCGCGGATCAAACAGTTAACAATTGTCTCCGAATCGTCTGTAATTGGAAACATTCGCCCGTCTGCTTCTGTTTTCAATTTCACGCCGTGACTGGCGAACCAATCAACCGTATCGCGGGGTTGAAATCGAGTAAAAGCACCGCGCAGAGCTTTCCCTCCTCTGGGGTAATTCTGCACTAAAACACCGGGGTCAAAACAAGCATGAGTGACGTTGCAGCGTCCGCCGCCAGAGATGCGAACTTTTGCTAGGAGTTGGCGGCCTGCTTCTAGTAGAGTGACGCGGGCTTGGGGATAGGTTTTAGCACAGGTAATTGCGCTAAAAAAACCCGCTGCACCACCACCTATGACTGTAATTTTTAGCATTCGATCGGACAAATTTATTCTCGCTTATTCTTCTGGTTCAAAATCGGATTTTGTCACCCCACAAGTGGGACAAACCCAATCGTCGGGGATATCTTCAAAGGCAGTACCGGGCGGTATGTCTCCGTCGGGGTCGCCTTCTTCTGGATCGTAGACGTAATTGCAAGTTGTACAAACGTATTTTTGCATTTGCTTAGCCCAATTGTATATTGTCAGCTTGTAGATTGTACTCGATCGCGCAACTTTGTGCAATACCAGAGTAATTAAGTTTTTCACAATTCACAATTATAAAATAGCTCTCTTCCAAAAATAAATAGGACGCTGCTCAGAGCAACGTCCCACAATTTTTTTTATTGTGGGATGGGTTTTGAGCATCGTGCCCAAATTTGATTACTATCGTTTCCGGTTGTATCGGAATGATTTAACCGCAGAGAGCGCAGAGAACACAGAGAGAGCATAGAGAGATGAATACAGGACGATGCTACCGGATTTGATATAAAAGGACTGAGACAATATTGTCTATCTAATGTAAACTTTTAAATATTACAAGCCTCTAAAACTTCGGTTTTAGAGGCTGCATTCTATCTTTTATTAGTTAACCACAATCGGGGTACTAGACTTTTGCTAAAGGCTTAGTCCAAACGCCACTTTCATCTTCTTCGTACTCCTTGTCAATGGCTTCCCAAGCGGCGTGTTCGGCTTGGATCGAGTCATTGCTTTCGTCAAATGCGGCGTTGTAAGATTCCATAAAGGTTTTTTGTGCTGGTTCCGACAGGTGCGATCGCACTTCGGGAGACAAGTCAGCCGGACTGTTGCAGCGACCTTTGACGGCGCGCGGTAGCGTCATTTCGCTAGTAGTTATCTCTTCGCCGCCTGCGCTTTCTAGCAACAGTTGAAATTCGCCGGATTTGTCGGTTGGAACTTCTGCCATCACGAGAAATTCGCCTGCTTCTACGCGGGTTTGATAGATAGTTGCTTTGTCTTCGGGCATTCCCAAAGCGACTAATGCCGAAACTAAGCCCGCACCGGCTGAACCTGCGATCGCGCCGCTAGCTGCACCCAACAATACAGCACCCAGCGGGCCGGCCGATACTACTGCACCGACAAAGGGAATAAACAGCACGCCGACGCCGGTTAACAAGCCCAAAAAAGAACCGAATAAGGAACCAAAAATTGCGCCGCTTCTCAGGCCGCCTAAAATCACATCTTTTTTAGTCAGAAAGCCGGCAATTTTAGTTTTGGACTGAAAGTTTTTGCCCATGACTGAGATGTGGTCGCGGGAGACTCCGCGATCGAGCAACCGCCGAATTACGCCGTCTAATTGTTCTTCTTCCTTAAATACGGCTGAAACTGTGCGTTCTGCTAGATATTCCTCTGACATTGTTCCTCCTTAACGGTTTATCGATTATTTTATGCTTGTTTTCAGTATAGGAGGACACTATAGGGCGATCGCATCGATCTTGAGATAGAGGTAAGTGCGATCGGAGATTGTTAGAGGATCTATCAAAAGAGTTAAGGATGTTTGTAATTGGCGATCGCTCATCTTTTACCGAGATTTATTCAGCTCTAATATAACCTCCCATAAACTCCAATTGATTTATCATTTCTTCCGCTGACTTGGCAGCCATCAAATTCAAAATTCCTCGCCATTGAGCGCCTATTGAGTAACTTTGTCGCGTTGCAACAATAATTCCTGAATGAGTCCTCTTTCGTTCAGCAAAAGTTCTGTGCAAACGGCAGAAATCTCCCATATTAGAAGTGTAAATGACCCGTCCTTCCTCAGTTGCCCAGATTAGCTGCTCCTCATCTGAAGAGCTAAGTTTGTTCGCGTCTGGAGTAGTCATCACATCTACAGCAGAATTCCGCAAAGCTTCTACCAACGACAGGTTGCCAGAATCTTCATCAATATAGAGACGAATTTGACTCACGATAAATTACCTGGCATATATTCAGCTTCCCAATACTTGCACTCTTGGTAGTACGCTGCTATGTCAGCCTCGATTTCATTTTTATTAGCGTGATAATAAGCCAAACCCGCATAAATTTGTGCTAACGTCAAGTGCGGAAATTCTTCAGCAATTTTTTCAGGGGTCATTCCCGCTTTATAGTCAATCGCTATGCTTTGCACGGACATTCTTGTACCTGCGATGCGGGGGCGGCCACCGCAAGTTCCCGGCGTGCTGACAATTAGGGTTCCAATATCAACGGCAGTTGTCATATTTGCCTCGATTGAGTTAACTTTATTCTATTGTAACGCAGCTTCAATTCTACCCGATCGCACTTTCGCAACATTAACCAATGCCACTAGCACCACTGTTTCCTGTAGTTCATCCCATTCTCAAATCTGCTTTTCCCGGATGTCTGTGGATGGGAGATATCAACAGCCAAGAAATAGCCCTGACATTTGACGACGGGCCACACCGACTGCACACACCTCAACTGCTAAAAGTTTTAGACAAATACGACATTAAAGCGAGTTTTTTCTGGCTGGGTTTTTGCGTTGACAGGCATCCAGAAATAGCTAAAGAAGTGTACGCAAGCGGACACTGGATCGGTCTCCACGGCTACCAGCACGTATCCTTTGCTAAACTCAAAACCCACGAACTCAAACACAGTTTAGAAGACACGCAAAAAGCAATTAGCAAAGCTTGCGATTTAGACCCAAAATTAATCCGCGACGTGCGGCCGCCCAATGGCATTTTTACGCCGCGAACATTGGAGTTATTGAAACAGTGGGAATATCGCCCGGTAATGTGGAGTGTTGTCCCGGAAGATTGGGTGCGGCCGGGGGTGAAGAAAGTTATGAGTCGCGTCGTGCAGCAAGCTGAAAATGGTTCAATTATTGTACTGCATGACGGCTATTGTGGCGGCGAAGATGTGGCTGATTCTGCTGATAAAATTATTCCATTGTTGTTGTATAAAGGTTACAAATTTGTAACAATCGATCGCCTGTGGCAACAAATTTATGCCTGATGGCGTCACTGGGAACCCAAACTAAGTAATCGCCCTCATTTGAAATTTGTTCGCTTGGACTCGGAATCACTCCGCCGCTGTGAATGTGCAAGTCATGAGTATGTTAACAGAAACAGGGTAAATTACCTGATATTATGTAAAGCTTGCGAAAGCTTCGATCGCAAACAAAGCAAGTAGAGGAGGCTGTGGTATGGTTCGATCGCACAAACGTCAAGCTGTCATCGCTTTAGTGGTAGCCCTGGGCATAATCATCGGAAATTTAGTGTTTCCCGGCTTAAATGTAGCGCCAGCATTGGCAGAAGCCAAATTTAAGGATGTCAAAGACCATTGGGCTCAAGCTTGTATTGAGGAGTTAGCCGAGAAAAAAATCATCAGCGGCTACTATGAAGATGGCACTTTTCGCCCGAACCGCCCAGTCAGCCGAGCGGAATTTGCAGCGATGCTGCGGAGGGCTTTTCCTGATGCCAAAACCGTCCGCAATCCGATCGACTTTGCAGATATTCCCACGAATTACTGGGGTTATAAACCAATTCGAGAAGCTTATCAGACGGGTTTTCTATCGGGATACAGCGGCAGTATTTTTAACGCCACATTAAATATTCCGCGCTGGCAGGTTTTGGTAGCCTTAAGCAGCGGTTTGAAATATACGCCTACGGGTTCAGCGCCTGAAATTTTGAATGCGACGTTTGAAGATGCGCGAGACATTCCCGAATTGGCGAGAAATGCGATCGCCGCCGCCGCCGAAAAACGACTGGTTGTCAATTATCCCGCCGTCAAACAGCTTGAACCTACACGCAATGCGACACGCGCCGAAGTAGCAACTTTCTTGTGTCAGGCGATCGCCAAACCCAGCCAAACAGCCTTAGTTCCCTCGCAATACATCGCCCAAGTTCCGCCGGATATCGGCCCGCCGAGAACCACAGAAATCTCGGAATCGGGGAAAATTAGGGCGGAAGTTTCTTTCGTTAAAGAAGCAGAAAATGCTAAAAATATCCGCATCAAAATCATCCGTAACGGTCAAATTTTATTAGAAGAACCAGTGCTGATTCCGACTCGTTCTCTCGCAGACAATCCCGACAAAAAAGCCAGCGACGAAGTATCCGAAGGGCGTTTGTTATCGGTGCGAATCCGCGATTTAGATGGTGACAAGGAACCGGAAGTGCTGGCAGATTTAGTCTCAATCAAAAGCGGCGTCCGCTGCTGCAATTATTCGTTTATTTACCGCTACGACTCGGCGGCGAAGAAATACACTCACATCAAGCATTTCTGGGGCAATGTGAGCTACGAAATTGTCGATTTTGGCAAAAATGATATCCCAGAGTTCAAGAGTCAGGACGGGCGATTTGCCGAGGCTTTTACAAATTATGCGGATTCTCGCTTGCCGCTGCAAATTTGGCAGTACCGCCAAGGTAAAATGGAAGATGTTACCAAACAGTATCTCGTGGAAGTATACACGAACTCTGCTGAGCTGTGGCTGGAATCTCGCAAGCGATCGAGCGAAGATGCAGAGGTGAAAGGCGTGTTGGCGGCCTTCATGGCGAGTAAGTATGTCGCGGGCCAGGAGGCGGAAGGTTGGCGGTTGTTGGAGGGAGTTTATCAAGGGCGCGATCGCACTCAATTCTTTGGGAAGTTGCGCGAGTTTTTGGTGAACACTGGTTATGCGAGTAAGTAGATAAAGAACACCCTCGCATCCCCCTTCCCAAGGGGGAGTAGCGCGGTGGATTAATTGTCGAGAGGCGTGTTTCAAGGCTATCAAGGCTATTGATCGACATTATGCGAAGCATTTAACAGGTTTATCTGTACTAGATAAATCAAAAAGTAACTCACTCAAATCTTCAATTTGATTAGCCATCAATCTTAGAGCTTCGGGGAAAGTATGAGTTCCTTTAATGCGAGCTAATGGAACTAAAAATTGTCACGCCCATTGCCCAATTATCAGGTGAATTCCCACCCCTAAAAATATCGTTATTTTCGTTTAGCGCCACATCTTTAACCCAATGCAGTCGATATTTATTTAACCTGGACAGGCACGTGAATGTTTGTATAGCTGCGGTTTCAACCGCCGAGTCAAGGCCAATCGAATTCGCGTCTACACAAACGATTTCCACTCGCCTGCGGACTCAAAAAAAGAAAAGCATTTATTTAACCTGCGTAAGCACCTGCATATTTGTATAGCTGCGAATTCTATTCGCCAAGCTTCCTTCGCGCTCTTCGCGTCTTCGCGGTTCGTTCAAATCCTTAAATAGCGCTATAATGATTGATAACGAACGACGAATGACTCATCACTATGGTACTGTTAACCGCAAAAGTTTCTGCTAACGAGTTGGCAAATTTGGCTGTAGATTTGATTCGGAAATCTGGGTGCGAATACGGTGACGTGCGTTTTTGCAGTTACCGGAGGCAAAGTTTGTATGCGCGCGATCGATCTTTAAGCAATATCTCCGATAATGTAAGTTCCGGTTTTGGCGTGCGAGTTTTGCTAGACGGCGCTTGGGGCTTTGCCGCCAGTCACAGCAAAACACCCGCAGAGGTAGCCCGAATCGTCGCTTTGGCTGTTGAAATCGCTAAGGGAAGCCGCTTGACTCAAAAGGAACCGGTACGCTTAGTTCCCGTCGAAAAATATGTCGATACTTACATTACTGCGATCGCAATTGACCCGTTTTCTGTACCCGTCGCTGACAAAGCCGAACTCCTATTAACCATCAACGAGCGCCTGCTATCGCACGAATCCCAAGGCATCAAAAAAGCTTATTCTTTTTTGACATTTAACCGCGAAGACAAGGTTTTTGCCTCCACAGAAGGCTCGCTGATCGAACAAACAATCTACCGCAGCTATCCGGGTTTTGGCTGTACGGCAATTGCGGGCGGCGATGCCCAAAGTCGCAGTTACGAACGCCCGCCGCTAAATATCGGTTACGAACACATCAATCCCGATGATTTGCTTAGTCAAATAGACAGAGTGGCGGCCGAAGTGATTGAAAAAGTCGCCGCGCCTAAGGTTCCGGCTGGTATTTGCAAATCCCTGATTCTGAAGCCGACAAATTTGTTTCTGACAATCCACGAATCCGTCGGACATCCAACGGAATTAGACCGGGTTTACGGCTACGAGTCTAATTTTGCTGGTACGAGTTTTGCTACTACTGATAAATTGAATAAGCTGCAATACGCTGCACCTTGGGTGAACTTTAAGTGCGATCGCACTCAACCCGCCGGTCGCGGTACAATGGGTTACGACGATGAGGGCGTAAAATCCCAGGATTGGTACGTTGTCAAGGATGGAATTTTAGTCGATTATCTCACTGACAGAGAAACAGCTTACCGCCTCGGACGTGATAGCAGCAATGGTTCCGCCTGCGCTGATAGTTGGTCGAGTGTGCCGATGGTGAGAATTCCTAATTTGGGATTGGAACCGGGCCCGGATGGCGGCAGTCATACTGCTACTTTGGATGAGATGATTGCTGATACGGAAGATGGGATTTTAATTGATGGGATTGGCAGTTTTTCGATCGACCAACAGCGGCGCAATTTTCAATTCGGCGGTAATGCTTTCTGGAAGGTGGAAAAAGGTAAAGTTGTCGGTATGTTGAAGGATGTAACTTATCATTCAATGAGCACTGATTTCTGGAATCAAGTAGATGCGATCGGCCCTGCTTCTGAACGGGTTCAGTGCGGTACTAATATGTGTGGTAAGGGTGAGCCGATGCAGGTTGCTCAGATGACTCACGCTTGTGTACCGGTGCGCGTCAGGGATATTCAAATTGGGGGAAGGTCTTAATTCGGAATGATTTAACCACAGAGGGCGCAGAGAACACAGAGAGAGAGTATTCGTAGGGTGTGTCGCCTGAGAAGAATCCCTAAATTTAACTTAAACCAAAACGGTTCGTAGTGCGGACTGAAGTCCGCATCCCAAGAGCGGACTTCAGTCCGCACTACGAACGAATCTGCTTGTTTATGGCATGATATAAGGTGCGTCGCTCTAAGATTTTCGCGGTTTTTTAGAGATTGTCGATGGCGACACACCCTACAGATACTGATATCATATCCGGTTGATTACCATAACCAAAACGGTTCGTAGTGCGGACTTCAGTCCGCATCCCAAGAGCGGACTGAAGTCCGCACTACGAACGAATATGTTACAAATAAATTGCCCTTTGATGATAAACTATGACTGCAACAACATCGCCCGCAATCTTAACCGAAGACAGAGCATTATTTTTGCTAGATTCTATTGTGAAACAATCCGCAGCCGAGGAAGTATTTGTCAGTCTCTCAACTGGCGAAGAATCTCTTTCCCGTTTCTCGGAAAATCAAATCAGCCAAAATATTAGCAAGACTGTATTTAGCCTCAACATTACTAGCTATTTCGGCAACAAAAGCGCCTCTGCATCTGTTACCGAATTTGATGAAGATACGATCGCCCAAACCATCAAGCGATCGCAAGAACTCGCCCGCATTGCCCCCGCAGACCCCGAATGGATGCCCTTGTTGCCGCCTCAAACCTACGATTTACCGCCGGCGGCGTTCGATGCAGCAACGGCCGCTGTATCGCCTCTAGCGCGCGCTGAGATGGTGCGACAAGCCTGTGCGATCGCCTCTCAGGAAGGTGCAGAGGCTTCCGGTACTTTGAGCGCTGAGGCGTCATTGTACGCGATCGCCTCGTCAACTGGACTCCGGGCCTGCAACCAGTCTACAGAGGCGAATTTCGGCTTCACAGCCCGCATTGGAGACGGTTCTAGCTGGACGGAAAGCACGGCTTGGGGTATCAATCAACTACAAGTGGCGGAATTAGCAGCACAAGTTGTCGATCGCGCGCAAGCCTCCCGCAACCCCCGCGAAGTCACTCCCGGTATATATCCTGTAATCTTTGATGGCGCTGCTTTTGCGGATTTGCTACCGTGGATTATTTGGGGAATGGATGCGCGGGCGGCGGATGAAGGGCGATCGTTTATGTCGATCGCAGATGCAGAAGGAAAACCCGCTGGAAACCGCGCTGGAGAGCAACTTTTCAGCCCTTTAGTGCAGGTACAGCGCGATCCGAATCATCCTTTATTGCGATCGAATAATTTTTTCGGTGACGGATTAAGCAATAACTATTTGGAAATCATCAAAAATGGCATTCCTCAAAGTTTATCTTATTCCCGCTATTGGGCAGCCCAAAAAGGCAAATCAGCAAAAGGTGCTTATTACCCGATGGTGATGACAGGTTCCGATCAAAGTATAGCAGATTTAATCGCTCAAACTGAACGCGGAATTTTCGTCAGTCGCGCATGGTATGTCAACTACGTAAATCCGAAAACATCGGAAGTAACAGGAATGACTCGCGACGGTACTTTCTGGATTGAAAACGGTAAGATTGCTTACCCGATTAAAAATTTCCGCTTCAATCAAGTTTTACCTGATATGTTGCGCGATATCGATGCTGTTAGCAAGGTGAAACGTTACGGCGGTAGTGTCGTGCCCGGAGTGCGCGTCAAAGCTTTTAATTTCACGAGTATTACTGATAGTTTGTAACTCGCAATTGCGGATGTTTGTAGTGAGGGCTTTAGTTTTTTCCAGAAGAAGGACTAAAGTCCTCACTACGAACCTATAGTAAGTTATGAGAAAAAATGCCAAATATAGATATACGTCAGGTTCAAAACGCACAAGAATTAGAGGATATGTTTTACCAGCGGTGGTTGGTTTTGCGATCGCCCCTGGGCATGGAAAGGGGCAGTGAAAGGGACAATCACGAGAACGGTGCTTGTCATATCATAGCAGCAAAGGGCGATCGCACAATCATCGCATCAGGCAGACTCCGAGAATTATCCCCAGAATTGGGAAGCATCTCTTATATTGCCGTACTTCCTGAGTTTCAAAACCAGGGAATCGGCACTAAGTTGATGGAAAAATTGATCGCACAAGCTAAGGAAAAGAATTTCCAAAGCCTAAGACTGATGTCTCGGATTAACGCCGTTCATTTTTACCAAAACCTCGGATTTGTCGAACAAGAAAATCCCTTTGATTACCTGGGAATCCCGCACGTATTCATGCAGTTAGAGTTCTAATCCCTGTCATAATATAAAGTTCGTAGTGAGGACTTTAGTCCTTCTTTTCGAGAAATTGAACTCTCACAAAAAACAGGTTCGTAGTGAGGACTTTAGTCCTTCTTTTCGAGAAATTGAACTCTCACAAAAAACAGGTTCGTAGTGAGGACTTTAGTCCTTCTTTTCGAGAAATTGAACTCTCACAAAAAACAGGTTCGTAGTGAGGACTTTAGTCCTTCTTTTCGAGAAATTGAACTCTCACAAAAAACAGGTTCGTAGTGAGGACTTTAGTCCTTCTTTTCAAGAAATTGAACTCTCACAAAAAACAGGTTCGTAGTGAGGACTTTAGTCCTTCTTTGTAATAAAAAATACCCGTAATCAAAAGGTTCGTAGTGAGGACTTTAGTCCTCGGATGGATGCGGACTAAAGTCCTCACTACGAACCTATTTAATTGTGATTGTTTAATCTCGCCCAAATATTGAGATGCAGCTTCACATTATCTCTACTAATATCGGCTGCGGAATTACCGGATAAATCACAAACTTTAACTCCTCTTTCTTCGAGTAAAAGTAAGAATCCTTTACCAAATACTTAACAAACTCCGATTCTTGTTTAGCGCCACAGGAACCTTTAAGTCGAACTGTTTTAGTTTCATCTTTAGCCAACTCAGCCCGATAGACATAAGTACCATCAACTTTTTCAAAAGTTAATTCAGCCACGAAACCATCATTTTCAAGATTTTTCTCTACAATGCAGCCTGAAACTTTGTAATTGAACCAATCCCACCCATAGCGCATAATAAAATCTCGTTCCAAAACTTGAATTTGGTTCGGCAAAATCCCCCAACCCCGATAAACCTGATTCAAACATTCAATATCGCCAGTTCGCGTTAGAATAGATTTGAACGAAGTGCGATCGAGATTTCCGTAATATCTGCCGTCACGCAAATCAATCGCAGTCGGTGCCATGCGGTGTCCGCCAAAATGACTAGATTTCCAAACACGAACACCACTCAATTCTAACTCCGAAACCAAAGCTGTTGCTTCCGCGTAAAAAGGATTGCCGTATCTCGCGCAACATCTATCATGACTCCCATGAGTGCAAACCAAAATATCTCTACTTGCGTTATCTTCAACTTCACAATCTGGGACTTCGCCAGCTAAATAGCTTTTGACAATTCCCGCTACTTTGTCAATGTCATCTACATTAAATTCGTGCTTTTCGTAACCGTCAAAAAGTTCTTGACTTTTGTTGTCATAAATCAAAACCTTGCGCTGATCAGCACATTTAGTTTGGTCGCTATTTATCAACAAAAATCTAATTTTTTGCTGAAAATGCTCTACTTCCTCCACCAAATCCCTGAGACTCTGGGGAACTTGTTTAGAATTAAAAGCTTCTGATTCCCAAGGCAAACAGCATTCAATCAATACATAGGTTTGGTAATTAGTACCAGTCCCAATAATATCCTCTTGAACGCATTTAGAAGCATCGGCGCAAAAAAAAGTATCCGGCATTTTCTACCTCATTATGTGTCATAAATTACTCTTTTAACAACCCATTTATTACAGCTAGTACCCTTCTCTAGTTGTAACCAACAAAAATAATTCCGTCAACTACTAACCTAGACAAAAGCGGCACTACATCTATTTCCCAATCATAATCCGGCAACCAATCCATCACATCCTCTCCTGTAAAAAATTCTGTACTGAATAGATTGTCCATGAATTTATCCGTTACTCCTTTCAGAGATACTTCTTTACCTCCAACAACAACTTTGTATCCACATCCGTCAGGTAATTCGCGAATTTTTACCCGCAGAAACTTGGGAATTCTAAACTTAGTTTGGATGCCGCAGGGGAAAATGTTGAACCCTGCTTGATAAGGGAGAGAATATTTCGCCACCGGTTTCGCTAAACTATCTAGGTAGCTGCTGTACTCGTCTCCAAGATTTTTGGTGTTTGCGTAGCGGTGCAATTGGGCAATTAAATTATTTACACTTACATCAATGGAATCTGGGTTGATTCGCAGCGGTAAACTTTTACGCCACTCTTCTTGTTGCCGCAATTCGCCTACCAACCATTCTAAAAGGTCAATTCCTGTTTTCCCGTGAATTCCTAATGTTAAATGCAGCGATGGTTCATCGGAAGCAACGGCATAATGCCAATGTCCACGCGGTATGTAAAGCACATCTCCGGGATGCAAAGTGCAGGTTAAATACGGTGGAGTTTCTGGTGGCGGAAATGTGGAGGATTTTTGGTCTGTAAGCGGGTATTTAATTGTGTCTGCAAATACATACCACTGCTTGATGCCGTCTGTTTGTAAGATAAAAACTTCGTGGGTGTCGTAGTGGGAAGAAAACCCCTGTTTTTCGGGCCAGGAACAGTAGGCATTTACTTGGTTTGGATAGCCTAAATCTGCTTTTAGTTCGGCCGCAAATTCAGCTATTTCTGGAATTAGTTTGTGAACTTGATTGACTATTAAAGTTGCTCCAGATTGGCAAAGTTTGATGAGATTTGCGTTTTCGCTTTCGTCGAGAATTTTTCCTGCTACTGCTAAGCGAATGTCGGGATATTTTAATTCGTGAAAGTTCAGAATGTAGTTGAGTTTTTCCCAGGAAAATAGGTGTGCAAAGTCTTTGTTTCCTTCGCTAGGAATAACAACTGCTTTGTTTGTCCAGTTGTTATCTAGAAAATCTTCTAAATTGTATGGTTTGAGTAGATTCGCGATCGATCGCATAAATTATATTGATAAAACTTCTCAATAACTTTTGAACAATTGAATAATTGAGGACAATGCTTTGAGCTTGCCCTCAATTACTCCACACTTCCCGACAGACAACAGTAAAATTTACTACTTCTTGCTTGGGGATGCGAAGTCTAATGAAAAAACCTGCAATTACTCGTTAGTAACATCGCTGCCATCGGCATCAACATTAAGCGCAGAAGAGATGTTTTTAGCTGTGGCGTGCTTGGCAATTTCCTTGACTTCTACTTGGATTTTGCTAGCCCGGGACAGTTTTAGAGCCGATCCGTTGATTTCCTTTGACATAATGGTCTCCAATTGTTGTATGACACCCATTTCGCTGAAATATGCCCAGACTCTGACGTTAGGGCTGCATTTTCAGCTTTGAGTAGAAGCCTAACATGAAGTCAATAAAGTACGCAAGTAGTTAGTAATAATTTTCAATAAGCTGCTGGAAAAATGCTGAATATGAGTCTCTAGCCGAGCTGAGAATTAAACTAACTCCCTTGCAATGCCTACTTTTGAGAGTTTAACGGGTGCGAGTTAGATCGATCGCTTTTACACATACAGTGCTAGACTGGCGATCGCCTATTGAGAATGAATTCTGAAAATATCAGTATTTCTGAACCGAGGCATCTACCTTAAGATAGAGAGTTTTTTGTGAGACTGAGGATTGAAACGAGCTACTATCTAATTTGGGGCGATCGAGAAAAACCCATTCCCAATCCCCAATTCCCAATTCCCAATTATCAATGAATCAATATTTTGCTACAGTAGCGCGCGGTTTAGAAACAATTGCCGCCCAAGAATTAGAAAGCTTAGGGGCGCAAGATGTCAAGCCCGACTTTACAGGAGTTTACTTTGCAGGCGATCGCGCTTTATTGTACCGTGTAAACCTGTGGTCGAGAACAATCTTTCGAGTCCTCGTTCCCATAGCCGAATTCCGGTGTTACGACTCAGATAAACTCTACCGCGAAGTCCAGAAAATCCCTTGGGACGAATACATAGATCCTGACAATACATTAGCAGTCAACTGTACCGGCGGCAACGACAAATTAAATCACACCCACTTTACAGCTTTGCAGGTCAAAAATGCGATCGCCGACCAACAGCGCCACCAATTTAACAAACGTTCCAATGTAGATGTCGAGAATCCCGATTTACTAATTAACCTGCACATCCATCGAGACCACGGTATTTTGAGTTTAGACAGTTCCGGCGGCAGTTTGCACAGGCGGGGATATCGCCCCGCAATGGGCTTAGCTCCGCTCAAAGAAACCCTCGCTGCGGCCCTATTAGAGATGGCAGAATGGACGCCAGATTTACCATTTTTAGACCCGATGTGCGGTTCAGGAACTTTGCCTTTAGAAGCGAGTTTAAAAGCCTTAAATATTGCGCCAGGACTGTTTCGCGACAAGTTTGGATTTATGAGTTGGCGGGACTTTGACGAGCCTTTGTGGGATAAATTGTGGGCCGAAGCTGAAAACAGCGAATTGCCAGAACTTCCTGAAATGGTCGCCGGGTGCGATCGCGATTCTGATATGTTAGATCAAGCTCGCACCAACGCGCAGCAAGCAGGTATTGCAGGCAAAATCAAGTTTGCTCGTACCGAATTATCCGAATTAGAAGCACCGACAGATAGAGGCGTTCTAATTTGCAATCCTCCCTACGGAGAGCGGCTGGGAGATGCGGCGGAATTAGGAGAACTTTATAAGATGTTAGGCGATATTTTCAAGCAGCGTTTTAAAGGTTGGAATGCGTTTATTTTGACAGGAAATAAGGAGTTGGGGAAACAAGTGGGACTCAGAACATCGAAGCGGATTCCGGTTTTTAATGGCTCGATTCCCTGTACCTTGCTCAAGTATGAACTGTATTGAATATTTGTACAACATAGGTCACTACCATTGGCACTAGCCAATATTAATTAAAAGAGGTTAGGCTGAATGCAAATCTTTGAAATCGAAGGACACAAGCTGATTTTAGGAGATGTCCTAGAAGTGATCGAAAGTGAAATCAAAGACAACTCAATCGATTTGATTTTTGCCGATCCTCCCTATAATATTGGCAAAAACTTCAATGGTTTTCAAGACAAATGGGAATTTGAAAGCGACTACTTAGAATGGAGTTATCAGTGGTTGAACTTATGTGTTAATAAGCTCAAACATAATGGCAGCTTGTATCTAATGGCATCAACTCAAAGTATGCCATACTTTGATTTGTATTTGCGCGAGCGCTTAACAGTTCTTTCTCGAATAGTGTGGTATTATGATAGTTCTGGCGTACAAGCAAAAAACTATTACGGTTCTCTGTACGAACCAATTTTATATTGCGTCAAAGACAAAAGAAATTATACATTTAATTCCTCAGATATTCTGGTAGAAGCCAAAACCGGAGCTGTGAGAAAACTAATTGACTACCGCAAGTCCATACCATCAGTATATAATTCTGAAAAAGTTCCTGGTAATGTCTGGGAGTTTCCGAGAGTCAGATATCGTATGCCTGAGTATGAGGATCATCCTACCCAAAAACCAACATCGTTGTTAGAAAGAATTATCAAAGCAAGTAGTAATGAGGGCGACGTTGTACTAGATATATTTTCGGGAACTTTTACAACATCATATGTTGCGAAGCAACTTAAAAGACAGTCAATTGGGATAGAATTGCAAGAAAAGTATCTACAAATAGGATTGCGGAGGTTGGAAATTACCACGAATGATAGTGAAGAGGAGCTGATGTCTGAAGTCGAATCCGGTGAAATTTCCCCAAAACAGCTAACTCTAAATTTACAAGTATAATTAAAATGGAACATGAATTTACCAAAATAATCAAGAAAATTTTAGAAAATCATTTTGGCGAAATAGGTACTCAAATATTGGCTGAAAGTCACCTAGTTTTATATTTGAACATCAAGACTAAATCTGCAAATAAAGGCTCAAAATCTAGAGGAAGTTTTGCCAATTTATACGCTATTTATGTTCTGGTTGAAGACTATCTTGTCAAAAATTTTCATCTAACAGGGATGTATTCAGATTATGAAGGTGCAGTTTATACAAATATTTTTAACAGACAGCGTGAATTACCGTTTGGGCAAAAACTTCAAAATCATGGTTTGAATCATAGAATGAATGAAGAATTTAAAAGATATTTTCCCACTTGTGAGTTTATCCCAATTTTGATAAATCAGAAAAATAATAGGTATTGGTTTAACGAAAATTTATTAAAAGTTAAGATTAGTGAGAATGAATACAATATAGCAGAAACAATAATCGATATAATTGACGCTTACGTGGAAGCTAAGAGAGATAGCTTTGAAAAATTTCTTCAACTTTGTAAAGATGCTCAAAAATTGACAGAGACTCAAGTCAGAGAATTTATTCAACAAATGGTAGCGCCAACTGTAGATGCTAGAATATTCGAGATTGTGAGCTATAGTATCTTAAAATACTACTACAACGACCAAGTTATTTATTGGGGTTATCAACTAGACACACTCCAGCCAGAAAATTTAAAGCTGTTTAAAACAGGTAGGACAAATGCTAATGATGGGGGAATTGACTTTGTAATGAAACCCCTCGGACGTTTTTTTCAGGTGACAGAAACTATAGATGTGAATAAATATTTCCTAGATATTGATAAAATTGAAAGGTATCCGATCACATTTGTCGTTAAATCTTTAGATTCAGATATTGAAATTAAATCAAAGATTGAAGCACAAGCTCGAAAGCAGTATTCAATTAATGCTATAGTCTCGCAGTATATGGAATGTATCGAGGAAATAATCAATGTTCCTATTCTGATAGGAAGATTTGAACAAGCTGTAGCCCAAGGATATTTAAGCAGTATATTGAGCGAAATTATTAAGCAGAGCAGATTGGAATTTAATTATGCAGATGAGGAAGAAAGTCTGGAAATTGAACTATTAGAAGTTGCTCTAGAAGATGAATAATTCAGTAATAAAATCAGCTTATGTGATAGAATTATTATTTCCTTACGTTTCACACCTACACTGGTAACAAAGAAACGTGAGCTGAAACAATCTTCCACCCTTGAGGAAACTTCCGCCACATCTGACTCTGACGCCCCAGCCGCACCACTCCATCGACTACGCGCCGAAATTCCAGCGTTACAGCCGCTGTGTCTGCACCGAAAGTCACGACTTTTAGATTGTACATTTGTCGATCGAGATTTACAACCTCACGCCCTTGACGAAAAGCCCTCACCTCATCGCCCCCATACAAATTCTCCGTCACCCCAAACCGCACGACTTCCGGCGCATCCCAAAACAAACTATCGAGAGTTTCAATATCATTCGTACAAAGAGCTTTTTCATATTTTAAGTACAATTCAGTTAACTGCGCCACCACAGCAGCATCATTTATTAGAGTCATCAATCAATACGCTTGGGTTAAAAAAGATAATACGGCGGTTGAAACCACGTAACGGTCAAACTTTTATCCGCCTCCGCAGTGTAAAGAAAATAACGTAATTTTAACTTATTCTCTTCAACCCGCGGAGGCGGGTTTTGCTTGTATAGACGCGGTTTCAACCGCCCGGTATTCTAGAAATTAATGCTCGATTTTCAGAGAAATAATCTTATCGCCTTGGCGGATTGCATTCACGACAGACATATCTTCAGTTTTGCCAAAAGTTGTGTGAACTCCGTCTAAATGAGACTGGGGAGAATGGCAAATAAAGAATTGACTTCCACCAGTATCGCGGCCTGCGTGAGCCATCGATAAAGTACCATCTAGATGTTTGTTCGAGTTGATTTCACACTTGATTTTGTAGCCGGGGCCGCCGGTTCCAGTACCTTTAGGACAGCCACCTTGAACCATAAAGTTAGGAATGACTCGGTGAAACAATAGTCCGTCGTAAAAACCTTTTTCCGCCAAGTCAACAAAATTCTTCACTGTATTCGGCGCATCCGCATCGAACAGTTCCAAATTGATTGTACCTTTGTCTGTTTCCATAATAGCGCGGGTCATGATTTCTCCTTGCTTCCTAAAATGAATGTGCTGTCTGCGTGTTAATTGCGGACTTTGCTTGCATAGCGACTGGTTTTAAGCTGTCGCTATATTTTGACTTTCAGAAGTGTACCACACTCTGACAAATCTGATAGGACTGGTGCGCCCCTTGTTCTGAAACCCGGTTTCTGGCTAGATTTCTCGTTAGCAAAGCCAACATTTTCCGAGAAACAGGGTTTCAGAGGGTAAGTGCTATTTTAATTATCGACCGGTTTTGGGCGAGGGGCTTCTTCCTGAATGTCGTTCATATTAAAAATGAAAGGAACTCGACTCGAATTGCTACCCATAACCAGCACTTTTGGCATCTGAGCGCCGCCGCTTCTCCAAGCTTCGATCGCCTCTTTTTGTAGCACCAAATCGCCGCCTTGAGCTTTCAAAGTTTCCGCCAAAAGTCTTTGAGCTTCTGCTCTACCTTGAGCGCGGTTAATATCAGCTTGAGCCTGTTGTTCTGCTTCTTGAGCAACATAAACAGCTCTTTGCGCCCGCTGTTCAGCAACCTGTTTCTCTTCAACCGCTTTCGCGAAATCTGTGGAGAATCGAATGTTGACAACGCTTGTATCAAGCACGATTACATCATACTTTGATAGCCTTTCCTTCAGCGCACTATCAAAGTCTCGTTTCAGTTCGCTTCTTTGAGTAATAGATTGTTCGGCAGTTCTCAGCGCAGCCGCTGTTTTAAATGCTTCTTGCGTCTGCGGAGCAATAATTTTAGAAACTATATTTTCTAATGTTCCTTGAGTCCTTCTGACATCTACTATTTTGGCAGGATCGAGGCGAAAGTTGATCGCAAAACTAGCATTTAAATCCTGAAGGTCTTTAGTAGCACTCTGGGCGGGAACTTCAAATTTTTGCACTGTTACATCGTAGATATCTACCTTGGATATCAGCGGGGGTCGCAGGTGAAATCCCTCTAACAATGCTCCATCGGTGGCTTTGCCTAAAATGCTGACCACCCCTGCTTCACCGGGATTGATGACAACAAAAGAGTTGAAGCCTAGAAGCAGTGCGACTACTAATAGAATCCCAGCGATCGCTGAGGTTACGCTCTGGAAACTTTGACTTTTCAAAATACACGCTCCTTTGTGATACATCTATTATAATGGTTAATAGACATCTTGCAAAAACGATCGGGACGGGCTAGAAGCCCATCCCACATTTTTTTTTATTGTGGGATGGGCTTCTAGCCTGTCCAAAAAATTGATTCAAAGCACTTTCTGTGGGACGGGCTTCTAGCCTGTCCAAAAAATTGATTCAAAGGACTTTTACAATCTTGTCTAATGAATTGGCTCTCCAATCTAAAATCTAAAATCGATTGTGGAAATTGTTAAATATCCCAGAACTTATCATATCGAAGGTTCGCGTTTCCAGCCTGGTGATGAAGACCTCGACAGCGTGCCATTTAGCGCTATTGCCGATCGCCATTTAATCATCGAAGAAAAGGTAGACGGCGCTAATACGGGCATCAGCTTCGCTCCAGACGGGCAAATGCTGCTACAAAGTCGCGGCCACTATCTCACCGGCGGCCCCAGAGAAAAACATTTTAACTTGTTCAAACAGTGGGCTTTTAGTCTCAGCGGAACTCTGGGAGAAGTGCTGGGAAATCGTTATATTTTGTACGGCGAATGGCTGTATGCAAAACATACGGTTTTTTACAATTTTCTGCCGCACTATTTTATGGAATATGACGTGTTGGATTTGGAAACTCGTCAGTTTTTGAGTACAGAAGTCCGCCGCCATTTGTTAAGTGGATTGCCGTTAGTTTCAGCTCCTGTGCTGTTTTCTGGAATGCTACAATCGCCCAAACAAATGATGCAGTTGATGGAGAAATCTAATTTTATTTTGCCCGGACATTTGGAGCATTTGCGCTTGCAGTGTCAGGAATTGGGGTTAGATGAGGAGAGGTGTTTGAAAGAGACTGATAAGAGTGATGTTATGGAGGGTTTGTATATTAAAGTTGAAGCAGATGGAATTGTTAAGGCGCGTTACAAGTACGTGCGGGCTAGCTTTTTGACTGCGATAAAAAACGCGGAGGGACATTGGCTGAATCGTCCGATTGTACCTAATGTTTTGCGTCCTGGTGCTGATTTATTTAATTTTAGTTGAAAATTTTTGAGACTCGGCGGTTGAAACCGCTAGCAACGCGAGCACACAAACAATGTCCGCCTCCGCGGACTTAAGAAATTAAGATATTAACAAATAAGACTCGGCGGTTGAAACCGCTAGCAACGCGAGCACACAAACAATGTCCGCCTCCGCGGACTCAAGAAATTAAGATATTAATAAATAAGACTCGGCGGTTGAAACCGATCCTATACAAACAATGTCCGCACTTCGACAAGCTCAGCGACCACCTCCACGGACTTAAGAATACAGGTGCACGTTGCACACCTTACGATTTTATTAAGAAACAGGTGAAACCGTGACTACTTTATTATCACAATCTGCAACTTGGAGTTTTCCTTTTTGTTCGGAACCGCCCGATTGGTTCTTGGATTGGGAGAAGATTTATAATTATTTCGATTGGATTCAAAACTTAGAAGGATGTCAGCAAGACCGGATTTATCATGCTGAAGGAGATGTGTTAATTCATACCAAAATGGTCTGCGAAGCCTTAATATCTTCCCCGAATTGGCGGCAGCTTCCTGTTCAAGAACGTTCGATGCTGTTTGCTGCGGCTTTGCTACACGATGTGGCAAAACCGGCTTTTACTAAGATAGATGAAAATGGGAGAATTAGCTCGAAAGGTCACGCCCGTCAAGGTGCGAGGATGGTCAGACAAATTTTATCTCAATTTGACCCGCCTGTGCAGTTTAGCATTCGAGAGACTGTTTGTGCGATCGTCCAATTCGGCAGTTTACCAATCTGGCTGCTGGACAAACCCAACCCGCAGCAGTCTGTAATCAAAGCCAGTCAAGTTGTCCGCTGCGATTTCCTCGCACTTTTAGCAGAAGCAGACGTGCGCGGCCGAGAGTGTGCTGACAGACAAGAAATTCTGGATAAAATAGAACTATTTCGGGAGTTTTGTCAAGAAAATAATTGTTTAGATTCTCCGCGACAATTCCCATCAGCACATAGCCGATTTATCTACTTCCGGAAAGAGAACGGCAACCCCGATTATACAGCATTTGATGATACTCGATGCGAAGTTGTGTTGATGTCGGGATTGCCCGGAAGCGGTAAAGATTATTGGATTCAAGAAAATCGGCCCAATTGGCCTGTTATTTCCTTGGACGCGCTGCGAAAAGAGATGAACGTTCCTCCCGATGAAACTCCCGGAGAAGTAATCGTGACCGCTAAAAATCGAGCGCGGGAATACATGAGATTGGGACGTTCTTTTGTCTGGAATGCCACAAATACAACTCAACAAATGCGCCAGCAATTAATTAATTTCTTTGCTGGTTATCAAGTGCGAATTCGGATTGTTTATCTCGAAGTTCCCTTGGAGGAAGTATGGCGGCGGAATCGATCGCGCGCAGCAGCAGTACCAGAAGCCGTAATTCAAAGATTGGCTAATCGCCTGGATATTCCAGATATCACCGAAGCCCATGAGGTAGAATGGATTGTAGATTTCTGACCTCAGTCGTTTTAATCAATTCATTAGACTGATTGCAAAAATATGGTTTGTCTTAAGGAGTTCATTGATTAATTAAAATATATGGGATGAAAGTCCCACTGCAAACCTAAGGTTCGTAGTAAGGACTTAAGTCCGTTCCGAGATTCGTAGTAAAAACTTAAGTCCCGAATTAGTGAATGAGTCAATCGAGGACTGAATTCCCTACTACGAACCGGTAGTTTTATAATTTTCCTCAGTCCAGCAGCGGGGCAGCACTTCGCCGGAAGGAAAAACCAATTTATCCTTCTCAAAATGTGCGGGATCTTGCTCTTCTTCACCAGCTTGAATTCGTCCCGGTACTTGATTTTGGCTAGGGCTGATTAAAGTCTCGATATCGAGAATTTCTACCAAGTCGCCGGATTCTTTTTCTTGTAAAAGCATAGTTTCTCCTTGTCAATTAATGGTGAGTTAGGGTTTGAGAACAACTTTGATGCAGTTGTCTTTTTTCTGCTTGAAAATCTCGTAAGCGTCGGGCGCTTCATCCAATTTCATGCGGTGGGTAATCACGAATGACGGGTCAATTTCGCCTTTTTGAACCCGATCGAGCAAAGGCTTCAAATAGTGGTGAACGTGCATCTTTCCCTTGCCAGCAAAGAGCATTCATTATTTGGTTCTCCTCTCGTTAACTTCTAGCAGATTTTGGTTCTAAATCTTAAATTCACTCAGCAGCTAAATCACTGGGCTGAATGTTTTAATCTTAAGCATATAAAATCTAGCAGGTCTCTATCCGAGGTATAATTTATAAATCCATCTTTCGGCTGTTTTAAAAATATAAAAAAGTTAACTCAGAACCTGAATAAATTGCAGAAGCTTTTGGGTTATTCTGTTAACAGTTAACAGCTCAGAGCGGCATGGCAGAGGTTGTTTTTGGCGATCGGGTTCGTAGTGCGGACTTCAGTCCGCTTCAATGCTGCGGACGCCAGGACGCACTACGAACCATGTAACGGGGCCCGCATCTTGAGAATCGCGCACCCTGCTGAAGGAGGATTAATCGTCAAAAATTGTATCATTAGCTATAGCTAAAAGCCGAGCTTGCGCTAAAGTTGTTAAAGATAAAAATTTATCAATCCCTTTTATGCCTTACACTGCATCTACCCCAACAGACCCCAATCAAGCCAACATCCGCAATGCCGACCACCGCTTACTAGAATTCACCAAGCTGACGCCGATGATGCAGCGGTATGTGGAAGTGAAAGAACAGTATCCTCACGCACTTTTATTGTTTCGAGTCGGAGATTTCTTTGAGTGTTTTTTTCAAGACGCCGTGACTATTTCGCGGGAATTAGAACTGGTTTGTACTAGCAAAGAAAGCGGCAAAGAAATCGGTCGAGTGCCGATGACAGGAGTACCGCACCACGCCCTCGATCGCTATACTTCTCAGTTAGTTGAAAAAGGCTATGCTGTGGTAGTTTGCGACCAAGTTGAAGATGCTTCAATCGCCGCCCGTGAAGGCCGCCAAGTCAAGCGCGAAATTACCCGCATTCTCACTCCCGGAACCTTGACTGATGACGGAATGCTCAAACCCCGACAGAATAACTTTTTAGCAGCAGTTGTCATCGCTGGCGAACATTGGGGATTGGCTTATACTGATATTTCTACAGGAGAATTCGTCACTACCCAAGCCGATAGTTTGGAACAATTAACCCTAGAATTGCTGCGCTTGCAGCCTTCGGAAGTGCTAATTCCGACTAATGCGCCGGATTTGGTGACGATGTTGAGGCCGGGAGAGAAATCTGAACATTTACCCGATTGTTTGCCGAATTCGTTTTGCTATTCTTTGCGATCGCAAATCCCGTTTACTCTATCCGAAGCCAAACAGCGCATCCTGCAAAAGTTCAAAGTGCGATCGCTCGAAGGCCTGGGATGCGCCCACCTTACCCTCGCAGTGCGCGCCGCCGGAGGTTTGCTGCAATATCTCGAAGAAACTCAAAAAGAAAAAGCAGTTGCTTTGCAAAGATTGCACACTTACACTATCACCGATTTTCTGATTCTCGACTACCAAACTCGCCGCAATCTCGAAATAACTCAAACCGTCAGAGATGGCGTATTTCACGGTTCGCTGCTGTGGGCTATAGACAAAACCAGCACCGCCATGGGAGGCCGCGCTTTGCGCCGCTGGTTGCTGCAACCTTTGCTCAGCATTAAAGGCATTGGCGCCCGCCACGACACGATTCAAGAATTAGTAGACAACAATCCCCTGCGCCAAGATTTGCAGCAGTTGCTGCGCCAAATTTATGACATCGAAAGACTCACGGGGCGCGCCGGTTCGGGAAGCGCTAGCGCCCGAGATTTGGTCGCTTTAGCCGATTCTCTCTCGAAATTGCCGCAATTGGCTGCGATCGCCACTGAAGGGTTCTCGCCCTATTTGAAAGCATTGCAAAATGTCCCGCCACTTCTCGAAGAATTAGCAACTACAATTCACACTCATTTAGTTGACGAACCGCCGATTCATTTAAAAGAAGGAGGTTTGATTAAACCGGGCATCAATCCGATGCTTGATGAAATGCGCCAAACTGCTTCAGGCGACCAAGAATGGATTGCAAATCTAGAAGCAAATGAAAGAAAACGTACCGGAATTTCTAATTTAAAAGTAGGCTACAATAAAGCTTTTGGCTATTACATCAGCATTACCAAATCCAAAGTTGACCAAGTACCGAACGACTACACCCGCAAGCAAACTCTTACCAATGAAGAACGCTACAGCACTGAAGAATTAAAAGAAAGGGAAGTCCGCATTCTGACGGCGCGGGAAGATTTGAATCAGTTGGAGTACGATATTTTTGCGAAATTGCGATCGGAGGTAGGAGAGCACTCGGAAATTATTCGCAACGTTTCCCGTGCGGTGGCGGCGGCGGATATTTTGTGCGGTTTGGCGGAAGTAGCAGTTTATCAAGATTACTGTCGCCCGACGATGGTTGAAAGTCGGGAAATTAAAATTATTGAAGGTTGTCATCCGGTGGTAGCAAAGTCTTTACCGCCGGGATTTTTTGTCCCAAATTCGGCTTTTTTGGGTCGGGAAGCAGCGCTAAGTCGCCCAGATTTAATTATTTTAACCGGGCCGAATGCTAGTGGGAAGAGTTGTTATTTGCGGCAGGTGGGTTTGATCCAGTTAATGGCGCAGATGGGCAGTTTTGTCCCCGCGAAGGCTGCAACTTTGGGAATTTGCGATCGCATTTTTACCCGTGTCGGCGCCGTCGATGATTTAGCAACCGGTCAGTCTACGTTTATGGTAGAAATGAACGAAACTGCGAATATTCTCAATCACGCCACGCCGAAATCATTGGTGTTGTTAGATGAAATTGGTAGGGGAACGGCGACTTTTGACGGACTTTCGATTGCTTGGTCTGTGGCAGAATATTTAGCCAGCGAGATTCGGGCGCGGACAATTTTTGCGACTCACTATCACGAGTTGAACGAGTTAGCTTCGATTTTGGATAATGTGGCAAATTATCAGGTGACGGTGAAGGAATTGCCGGATCAAATAGTATTTTTGCACGAAGTTCATCCCGGCGGTGCTGACAAGTCCTACGGAATTGAAGCGGGGAGATTAGCGGGTTTACCGCCGTCGGTGATTGACAGGGCGAGACAGGTGATGAAGCAGATTGAGAAACATAGCAAAATTGCGATCGGGCTGCGGAAGGGTGTTAAAAAAGAAGGGAAACAAGAGTCTGAGGGCCAACAATTAGATATCTTTGATGATTAAAATTGTCACCAAAAAAGGTTCGTAGTAAGGACTTTAGTCCTTCAAAACTCAGATTTAATGGCTAAATTCATGACTGCACACCTGTCATTTAAAACTCAGATGGAAGGACTAAAGTCCTCACTACAAACTTGGAAGGACTAAAGTCCTCACTACAAACTTGGAAGGACTAAAGTCCTCACTACAAACTTGGAAGGACTAAAGTCCTCACTACAAACTTGGAAGGACTAAAGTCCTCACTACAAACCTGGAAGGACTAAAGTCCTCACTACAAACCTGGAAGGACTAAAGTCCTCACTACAAACCTGAGTACGAACCTGTCATTTGAAACTTAGATGGAAGGACTAAAGTCCTTACTACGAACCTGTATCATTTGCCATTTTGCAACTTTCTTACCTCTTTGTGCACGCTCATCCCAATTTCTAAAGCCTCATTTAGCAACCGCCCGTATTCGCTGGCCCGATCGCTCACATCCAATGCCATCAAAGCCGCCAAATTACTTTCAATATTAGCAAATAACTCGTAACGGCGACCGATAAATTGCTGGTTTTCCCGGAGAATCCTCTCTGTTTTTAAAGCACAGACCAAACTTTCTCTAGTGATTTGTAATGCCTCAATTGCATCTTGTCGGTTAATCAAATTTGCTTGTAAATTGCCAGCAGCGGTTAGGCGATCGATAATATCTAAAGCCTTAATCACCTCATGATACTTCTCAACTTCGTCCAGCAAACCCGCCAGGGTTTCTAAAGGCTTGGCTTTCAGCCATTGATAGACATTCCAAGCAACCGTAATCGCCAGCGATAAACCCAAAGTTATTTGTAAAACCCGGACAAATATCTCAGCATCGCTAACGGAACTAACTTCATGTTTATTCGCCAATAAAGCAACAGGGAGCGAGACAACAAGTGTCACGCAAAATATTAGCAACTCATGGAACAAAAGAGCAAACAGCTTTTTGCCGTCCCGGAGTGTTGCAGGTCGATAAAAATTACCTGAAAAACCGTCGCTCAAAGCTATTCCGCTCAAATCTTCCAACTCCTTTTCAGGAATTATCAACCCATCCAAATCCGCTTGCATCACTATGGCAAATCTCCTTAAATTGACATTAATTAAAATCCTCCCAGAGACCTAATAGAATCCCAGAGACTCAGATAAAAATTGCTGTCTCTCGCTCGGAACAGTTGAAAAGCTTTTCCCGGCGCGCCAAAAAACGGTCTCAGCGTCCATCCCAACTGACTGCCGACAAAGGCATAAAGTCCCAACCAGAAGCGCAAAATATTTAGCCTGATGTCTTTGCCTTCGGCATCTTGTTCGGACATAAAGTGCATTCCTTGATAAATGAAGCTTACCCCCAAAAATCCTGTAATTGCCATGATCGCAACATTCAACAGCAGATAAAAATTGTAATTGGTACTGCTGATCAGAAAAAATAAGCTGACAGGTGCAAATCCAAACAGCAAAACGCTAATCATTGCCATCGATGTCATTAACAATGTCAAATACTGTTCAAAAGTTCGTTTTGAACCAAACATGACATTAAAAAAATACAGTGTGGGAAAGCAGATAATCAGTGTCAGCAAGTAAAGGGCTGGTAACTTGATTGCTGAAACCAAACATTGCATCCACGTACTGGATGCGCCTAATATTGCTCCGTAAATACCAAAAAATATGGTACTGGAAATTAACAAACCGAAAATTTTAGATTTGAGCTTAACACCGTCGCGAATTTCTTCGAGAAATTGTTGCCGTTCCCGCAGCAAATACATTACTACTGAAAAATATTTCACGGGTTCTCCTTGTAACTGATGCGACTCCGAATCAGTCATAACTCAAGCTGAGGGCGATCGCCAATCTTGCCAACTGAGGGCACTCTATGTTAACCCATTATTATTCTAGATACAAAACTCACATAACTCCCATTATCTAGGGTTTCATGCAGACTGAACCTTAGTGTTATTGACTGTCGGCTGGATATTTCTAGTCAAATTGTATTCAAATTGTATTCAAAAAAGGGCCGCACAATCATTTGATACTCACTTGATACTCAATTTGGTTGTTTCGTAGTCAATCCGTAGTCAATTTTTAGTCAATCCAACCGCTGATTCACCCGTAATCTGGGCAATAAAAAACCTCAAACCGTTGATTTCTCGTAGGTTTGAGGTATTTATCTTGGTAAGCGGGCAGCGGGAATCGAACCCGCATAGTTAGCTTGGAAGGCTAAAGTTTTACCACTAAACTATGCCCGCACACACAGAACCTAAACTTACCACAAGCTTCGGATAATTGCAATAGGTCTGTGCAAAATTTCTCGATTTATCCCTGAAAGTTGCTGAATCGGGCTTGTAGCCCGATCGCCTCTTCCAGGCTAAAAAGGCTTTAGGGATGGAAATAATCGTAGATTTGCTGCGCCAGACGCGGGCCAATTCCAGAAACTTCCGCCAACTGTTCGGGAGTTGCTAAACGCAGATAGTCGATCGACCGAAAATGCGCTAACAACAGTTTTTGGCGGTGGTGTCCCAATCCCGGAATCTCATCTAAGCGCGATCGCTTCATTCTCTGACTTCTTTGATCCCGGTGAAAACTCACAGCAAACCTGTGCGCCTCATCCCGCACCCGCCGCAGTAATTGTACACCCGGTTGCTCAGAATTAGTGGGTAGCGGCAAAGATTCCCCAGGCAAAAATATCTCCTCTCGCTGCTTTGCCAAACTGACAACCCGCAACTCATCTAACAAATTCATCTCGCGCAAAACAGCCACAACTGCTGATAGTTGGCCTTTACCACCATCTATCATAATTAAATCTGGTTTGTCAGAAATAGTATGAGAAACTGAAGACAAACTACTAATTTCTTCCGGTTCTCCTACATTACTCAATTCATCTTCCTTCTTTCTTCTATCCGTTAAATCCCGTACATTGCTCGTTGCCGAACTTGCTTTTTCCTTCTTGTCTCGAAATCGACGACCAAGAACTTCTGCTAAACTGGCAAAATCGTCAGAATGACCGGATTTAATTTCAGGATTTTTAATTTTGTAATGGCGGTAGTGTTGGTTTGCGGGTAAACCGTCAATAAATACCACGCGGGAAGCTACTGCATCCGAACCTTGGATATGGGAAATATCGTAACCTTCTATGCGGTGCGGTAGTTCTGGCAAATCGAGGATTTCGGCTAAATCTTCCATTGCTTGAGAATTGCGATCGCCCAATTTTTGCATTCTCGCCAATTCATACTCAGCATTCCGTTCCACCATCTCGATCAACTCCGCCTTAGTTTGGCGCTGCGGCGTCAAAATCGTTACTTTTCGCCCCTTGCGGTTGCTCAACCAATCTGCTAATATTTCGGCTTCTGGTAAGTCGTACTGCACAGAAATTTCGCTGGGAATTTCTACGGATTCGACATTTTGATAGTGTTCTTCCAACACCCGCTGCAAAATCGCCCCGGCCTCTACCCCCCCTCGTTCCCCCCCTTGCCAAGGGGGGGAGGAAAGAGCAAGTTGAGATAATTCTTGTCCCCCATTAATCAGGGATTGAGACAACTCTTGCGTCTCCTTAGGAAGGGGCGGTTGGGAGGGTATCTCCGCCATAAATCCCAATCTGCCTACTAATTGACCGGCGCGAATCTGGAATAATTGAACGCAAGCGTGCTGCGCGTCTGCTGCCAGGGCGATCGCATCTCTGGAAACGGTATCATCTGGTAAAGACACTTTTTGACCAGCACTCAAAGACTGCAAACCTTTAATTTGGTCGCGAATCCTGGCCGCCGTTTCAAAGTTCAAATCTTCTGCTGCTTGTTCCATTTGCGGTTCCAGAATCTCCAGCAATTCCTGAGTCCTTCCCTGGAAAATCATCGCCACTTTTTGAATTATTTTGTGGTATTCCTCTGGGGAAGTTAGTCCCTGACAAACGCCAACGCAGCGGCCGATGTCGTAATTCAAGCAGGGACGGTCTTTAAACAGCGGCTGAGGGCGCTGGCGCAGGGGGAAAATCCGCTTAATTAAATGCAGCGTAGTTCGCAGCGCGCCTGTATCGACGTAGGGGCCGTAGTAGCGGTCTTTGGCATTACCTGCGCGGCGTTTGCGGGTGATGAAAATGCGCGGGTATTGTTCCGACCAAGTTATGCACAAATAAGGATATTTTTTATCGTCTTTGAGGAGGACATTAAAGTGAGGTTGGTGCTGTTTTACGAGGTTGGCTTCTAGGGCTAAAGCTTCGGCTTCTGTGTCGGTGGCGATGAATTCAATTTCGCGCACTTGCTGTACCATCATCGCGATGCGCGGACTGAGGTTTTGGCTTTCGCGGAAGTAGGAACGGACGCGGTTTCGGAGTTTTTTGGATTTACCGATGTACAGGATGTGATCGCTCTCGTCTCGCATTAAGTATACACCAGGAACTGCCGGAATTTCTTTGAGGCGGCTTTCTAGGCGTTCTGCATCTTTAATCAGCGGCAGCGTTTTTGTGGACGGCATATAAATTTTAGATTTTATGGCTGATATCTACTATTGTAACGCTGTTATCCTAGTCAAGGGAATGAATCAGAAATTACAACCCGAGAAGGGTTCGTAGTGAGGACTTTAGGCCTTTGATATTATGCGGACTAAAGTCCTCACTACGAACCTGTTTATTTTTTTAGTGATGAGTTTTTTTTCTGGTATTATGCGGACTAAAGTCCTCACTACGAACCTGTTTATTTTTTTAGTGATGAGTTTTTTTCTCTGGCATTATGCGGACTAAAGTCCTCACTACGAACCTATTTCTATCATTCGATAAAATGCTGTCTGTGAAGGCGAACTTTGTTTAACTGTCAACTGTCAACTGTCAACTGTCAACTGTTACAATATCTGAGATAAAAACTTGCGGGTTCGTTCTTCTTTCGGATTTTGGAAAAACTCTTCTGGCCTGGCTTCTTCTACTAAAACGCCGCCATCCATTAGCACAATGCGATCGGCTACTTCGCGCGCAAACCCGACTTCGTGAGTTACTACTACCATTGTAATTCCTGTTTTCGCCAAATTTCGCATCACATCTAAAACTTCCCGCACCATTTCCGGGTCTAATGCTGATGTCGGTTCGTCAAATAGCATGATTTTCGGCTGCATTGCTAGGGAACGTGCAATAGCAACTCGCTGCTGCTGTCCGCCAGATAACTGTCCGGGATATTTTTGTGCTTGTGACAAAATTCCTACTCTTTCTAACAGTTGCATCGCCACTTCTTCGGCTTTTTTCTTGGGCCAGCGGCGCACCCATACGGGTGCTAGCATGACGTTTTGCAGGACTGATAGGTGGGGAAATAGGTTGAATTGCTGAAATACCATTCCTACTTCTTGGCGAATTTTGTCGATGTTCCGCAAGTCGTGGGAAAGTTCAATTCCGTCGATCGTAATTTTGCCCTGTTGATAAGCCTCTAGAGCGTTGAAAGTACGAATAAACGTCGATTTGCCGGAACCTGAAGGCCCCATCACGACGACAACTTCGCCTCGGTTGACGTTCATGCTGACGCCACGCAGTACGTGAAATTGTCCGTACCATTTATGGACGTTTTCTGCGACGATGACTGTTTCGGGAACTGTTAGTGTATCTTGCATAGTTTTGTTTTTTAAATTAATGATAATTTTTGCGTCATGACTGTTGAATGATGACTAATTCAGCGGAGGGGGAGTTTTTATATATTCGGGTTGGGAGGGGCGGGTTTATATATATTTGGCTTGGGAGTTTTATTTTGTTGGTGAACCCGCCCCTACAAACAACTGACCAATGACTAATGACCAATGACCAATGACCAATGACAACTGACTAATGACTCTTCTCTAAACTTCTTTCTATTTTGCGGCTGGCGAGTGACATTGAGTAGCAAAATACCCAGTAAATGATGCCGACGAATATGTAAACTTCGGCGTACCTGCCGATGTAGGATGGATTTGCTAAAACGGCGCGGGAGATGCCGATTAATTCTAACATTCCGAATAGGGAAAGTAGCGATGTATCCATGAATAATCCGATGAATTGACCGCCGATCGCCGGAATGACTGTTCGCAACGCTTGAGGTAGTACAATCAGAATGGTCAATAGGGGTGTGTTTAGCCCGATCGACTTTGCTGCTTCTATTTGTCCCCTGGGTACGGCTTGCAAGCCTCCGCGGACGTTTTCTGCCAAGTATGCTGCACTGAATAATGTTAATCCGGCGATCGCCCGAATCACTCTATCTAATTTGGGATATTCGGGCGGCAAGAATAATTGCAGCATGACTTGACCTAAAAACAAAATGCCAATTAATGGCAAGCCGCGGACTATTTCGATGTACAATGTTGAAAGCAGTTTGACGACTGGCAAAGAACTTTGTCTCCCGAGGGCGAGCAATACTCCCAAGGGAAACGACAGCACAATACTAATAATTGCTAAAAACAGCGTCAGCACTAAACCGCCCCAATCATTTGTCGAGACTTCTCTCAAACCTAACCCGCCTTTAATTAGCCACAGAATCAGCGGGAAGGAAAGAGCCCAAATTCCGGGCATCCAACCCAGGATTTTGGGGTTGATTTGTCTGGCGGCGACATACCCCGCAGTCGCTGCGATAATAATTCCTAAGAGGTAGAAGCGAGATGTAAGGTCGATCGGCGAAATGACCGCACCAACAACCGCAGCACCGACTAAAATCAGTGTAGGCTGATTCCACAAACGTTCATCTCGCTGAATATTTCCCCAAGTTAAACCGCCCAATAAGGCAATTATTCCCGCTACTATCCACAGCCGCCAGTAGGATTCGCTGGGAAATCTGCCGACGAAAAATAGCGGCAAGTTGGCTTCTAATACCCGCCATTGAGCTTTTGTAGTTGCCCAAACGATAATTCCTGTGATAGTTTGAAAGGCGACAATCAGGCAAACTACTGTCAGAATGCTGTTGTACCACGTACTAAATAAGTTTTTGCGCGCCCAATTCCAAGGGGTGGGCGATTCGGTGCCGGGAGGCGGTAAGATGGGGTGAGTTTCCATGAGTTGTTAGTGGTTATTGGTTAGTGGTTAATTTCTCATTGCACTTGCTAAAATCCCTAAAATTTTATTGATATTGCTCAGAAAATACTCGCTAGTGTCAATTTCTACGGCCGTTCCTTCTAGCTTAAGAAATTTCCATACTGTTCCCGTAGTTACAGTTCCCAGAATTACTTTAATTTCCTTGCCTTCTAGCTGGTTGAATATTTGAGCCGCTAACATTTCTGCCACGCATTGTCCTAATCCCGAACTTATATTTTCTTTTTTGGCTTCGACAATTGCAATTACTGGGCATTTCACAATTAGCAATTCTGGAGAACGGGTAATTAGAAAATCACACATCCCATTTAAACCAATTTCAGGATTAACAGTAAAGTCTATTCCTGAAAATAAACCTATCTGATCTTGTAATTGCGCTCTCAGTTCTAATAATACTGGCGCAATAATCATTTCAGAACGCGATTTTTCTGTATTGCTACCGACAGCTATCGGGAGATATCGCCGCAAATTTTCCGCGAGAGATGGACTGCTTTCTAATTCCTGTTCGTTGGCAAATAAATCAGCGGTTTCAGAATAACTTAATTTAAATGTTTTCAATACGCTGCTTAAGTTAAAGTCACTGTAAGCCATTTTGTTTCTCCTTTAGCCAGTAAAAAAAATAATTAACTTTTTACCGTTCTTTGAGTTGTACCGTGCTGTTGTACCAATTCATGAACAGAGAAATTATCAAACTAATTATCAGGTATGTCCCCATAATAATTAGCATTGTCTCGATCGCCCGACCGGTCTGATTCAGCGTCGGAGAACCCACCACAAAGTAAACATCGGGATAAGCCACCGCCACGGCTAAACTGGAATTCTTCGCTAAATTCAGATACTGACTGGTTAAAGGCGGCACTATCACCCGCAAGGCTTGCGGCAAAATTACCATCCGCATCAGGGTTCCAGATTTCAGCCCTAAAGACTTTCCTGCTTCCCATTGGCCCCGGGAGACTGACTGAATTCCGGCGCGGACAATTTCTGCAATGTAACTGCCAGTATACAAGCTGAGTCCTGTAAGCAAGGATGCAAATTCTGGAGTTAGTTTTAATCCTCCTTCGAGTTGCAATGCTGGTGTGATGCGGGGGAAATCTAGGCGAAAAGGTAGATTTTGGGTGATAATTCCAGCTAAGATTGCACTGAGGCCGATCGCGCCAGCAGCCCAAAATAACTGTCTTCCCGGCTTAGCTTGTTCCAACATCACCCGCGCCCGCCACATCCACAGCCCCGCCGCAGCCAAAACTCCCACAGTTAGCAAAATCAACCAAATCTCAAAACCTGGCAAAGGCGCAGGCCAAGGTACAGCAATGCCGCGATTTGTCAAGTAAATCGGGCCGCGCATCTGTTGATTGTCTTCCAGTTTGGGTAGGGAAATGAATACTGCAAAATACCAGAAAAATAATTGCAGCAATAACGGCGTATTTCGCAGGATTTCTACGTACAAAGCTGCCAAATTCCGCAGCAGCCAATTGTCCGAAAGGCGCGCAATTCCTACGGTCAAACCCGCAATAGTTGCGAACACAATCCCCAGACCCATTACGCGCAGCGAGTTTATTAATCCGACAAAATAAGCTTGTTTGTAACTGTTTTCGGGACTGTAGGGAATCACGCTTTCGCCGATGTCGAAGGATGCTTGGGAATTGAGAAAGTCAAATCCAAATGCAATCCCCAGTTGTGCGTAATTAGCGCTGAGGTTGTCCCAGAAAATCGCGATGACTGTGATTACTAAGATCAGGGCGATCGCCTGTCCGGCTATTTTCCAGAAGCGATCGTCCCGCAGCCAAGTTGATATATCTTGAAATTTCGATGATTTCTCGGATTGGCCCGGTTGAGGTTCTGTATTCATAATTGTTTAATGTAGATCGAGCTATATCTAACTGTATTTATTGTAGGGTGCGTCAGGTCAAAATGTTTTGATCGGAGACTAACAATTTTTACCCTGACGCACCCTACGGTTTGTTAGCTGGCGATTGCTGCGTTTCTCGCAATAAAATATTTAAGTTTAACTAAGCTGTTCCCAATGTCAGGCGATTGCTTTATTCCTCGCAATGACATATTTAAGTTTAACTAAAAAGTCAGGCGATTGCTTCGTTCCTCGCAATGACACATTTAAGTTGGTTGATATTGAGCTACTTATCAGTTGGGTAATGCTAGTGCTTTACCCAACTTTCTAGGATCGGATCGCCCTAAAATTAGCGGAAGGGTGGCGAGTACATCAAACCGCCATCTTTCCAGAGTTTGTTTTGACCCCGGTCTAGCTTAAGTGTACTGTTCGGGCCGAGGTTGCGATCGTACATTTCCCCGTAATTCCCCACTTTCTTCACAATACTGACGGCGAAGTTGTTCGGAAGTCCGAAACCTTTACCTAAATCTCCTTCTTTTCCTAGCAAACGTTTGACATTCGGGTCTGTAGTGCTGGCCACAGTTTGGTCTACATTTGCTGAATTAATTCCCAAATCTTCAGCTTCAATCGCCGCAAAAATAATCCATCTCACCGCATCCGCCCATTTCGCATCACCGGTTTTCACCGCAGGCGCCAACGGTTCTTTTGACATCACGATCGGCAAAACAACATTATTCTCCGGAGTCGGTAGAGTTGTGCGCTTCGATACCAATTGCGATCGATCGGCAGTAACACCTTGACAGCGACCTTCTTGATACGTCGCAAAGGTAGCATTTACATCTTCAAACACCACAGGAGTGTATTTAACTCCTAATTTTCGCATTTGGTCGGACAAATTTTGTTCGGTGCTCGTACCCGTTTGCACGCAGATCGATTTGCCCGCAAAATCTTTTAAACTTTTGATGCCACTATCTTTTTTGACCATAATGCTTTGAGAGTCATAAAAGATAATTGGGGCAAATTCCAGTCCGGTAGTGCTGTCGCGGCTGGCCGTGAAGGTGGTATTGCGGCTAAGAATGTCGATTTCTCCGGCTTGCAAAACTGTAAATCTATCTTTGGCGTTCAGCTTTCGGTACTCCACTTTTTCGGGATCGTCAAATATTGCCGCCGCCACAGCCCTGCAAACATCAACATCCAACCCTGAGTATTTGCCTTTTTCGTCTACAAAACTAAAACCCGGCAGTTCGCCGCTGACGCCGCAAATCAGTTTACCGCGGCTGACA
The DNA here is from genome assembly GCF_013299165.1 of Microcoleus sp. bin38.metabat.b11b12b14.051. Classification (NCBI taxonomy): domain Bacteria; kingdom Bacillati; phylum Cyanobacteriota; class Cyanophyceae; order Oscillatoriales; family Microcoleaceae; genus Microcoleus; species Microcoleus sp. bin38.metabat.b11b12b14.051. Next base: position 78,118 of record NZ_JAAFKD010000018.1, on the reverse strand, counting down.
ATTGTATCTATCCGACTCGGCCCTTGTTGCGATTTACCTTCAGCAGTTGTAGCTGGTGTTTGTCCGGCTGGTGCCGATCGATCCCTACAAGATGCTAGTGGTGCCACAACTAACACACTTGCCAACAACAGAAATCCCCATTTACGCATAAATTTTCGTAGAACGCTTTCTCGACGATCCTAGCTTGTAGTTGTCGAGAACTGTTGGGATTGACAATATAGAACACGCTGTGGATTCAAATTAACTATTTTCAACCCGGTGCAGCACCCTGACAAGTGTACCGGCTCACGACCTATTATTTTTTGTCCGCTGCGGGCGATCGACTTTTCCTGCGATATTTATCATCCAATTTTGATGAGAATCCACTCAGAAGCGCTCTGGTGCTAAGCGCTGCTCGGCTAAATCGCGGATTAACGACAGCCGAGATTCTATGTACTCGTTCAACAAATCTGTTTCGTTACCATTAAGCGCAGAGCTAGTCTTTATCTGCTTCAGCAGCCACTGTACCAGGGTGGCATCATCCAAATTGACTAACAGAGTCGCTTGGGTGGTCTCAATCAATGACCAGAGTTGGCGTAACATCACTGGAGTCATAAAACCTCGTTGAGCGTAAATACGCACTGAATGGGCTGGTTGGGACAGAAGCTGCTCTTGGTTTTTCAAGCCTGTAGACGAAAAACACCCTAAGAGTCATTGGCTTAATGATTATTTTATATTTGACCATAATAACTTAATACAGTAGTGTCAAAAGCTACAACACACAAGATGTTATAAGAGTTTCCAATCTCGTCACATAGAGATAAATATCTTGATAAAAAGTTAATAATCTTTACATACTGAGCCCTCGGGCTACCAGCAACCGCTTGGGGCGATCGGGTTTGAGAGTCCACAGAGCCAGAAAATTAACTCAGCCGTACTGCATGGAAATTGCATATTTCACAATCCCATCTCCCCCTCTCCCCTTCTCCCCTCTCCCCATCTCCCCTTACTCACCCACCAACTTTTGAACCCCCGCCAAAACTGTTTCTAATTCAGCGATGATTTTGCTAGCCCCCTCCAAATCGTTTGATTCGGCCAGGATTTGAAGCTGTGCAGCCATCTCGGGCATTAACCGTACCGCCGCCGTAGCGCTGACACCTTTAATTTGATGCGCGCGGCGCACCAGTGTATCCAAATCTCCAGAGGCGATCGCCCCCTTAGCAGCTTCTAAATAACTGCCAGTATCCACCACAAAAGCTTGCAGTATTTCCCGCTCAAAGTCTAAATCAGCGCCCGCAATTTCGCGCAAACGTGCCATATCAACTACTGATTCTAGATCCGGAGCAGAGTTTTTGACGAACTCGCCCTGAAACTTGGGAATTTCAATTTTTAACTGTACCGACCAATTTTCAAGTACAGATTTTAAGTTTTCGATCGAAATCGGCTTGCTAATATAATCGTCCATCCCCGCCGCCAGACACTTTTCCCGATCGCCCTTCAAAGCATTCGCCGTCATCGCAATCACCACTGTTGTCTGGCGATCCGGTTCCCTCGAACCAGCCGCAGCGCCTGTCGCTTCCATGCGGCGCAATTCCAGCGTAGCTTCGTAACCGTCCAAAACCGGCATCTGACAGTCCATCAACACAATGTCATACTTTTTGATAGCCAGCATAGATAGCGCCTCTGCGCCGTTATTCGCCACATCCGCCGCACATCCCAAAACTTTGAGTTGATTGAGACCAACTTTTTGATTGATCGGAGTATCTTCAACTAACAAAATCTTTAAGCTTGCTAACTGCCGGTTGTCAATAGGGACGGCTGGATTTTCGCTGGGATTTGCTAGCGGCGAGTCAACCGCCTCACCAGGGGCGATCGCATTCACCAAGCAATCAAACAGTCGGTGAGCCTTGACAGGCTTAGTTAAATAACCGCTAAAACCGATATCTACCAAACGTTTCGCCTCAGATATCTGAGTCATTGAAGTCAGCACCACCCACTTTGTTTGCTGCATAGCCTGCTCAGCAATCATCAAACGTTCCATACTTCCCGCCACCATTTCTGGCAACTGAATATCCACCAAAACAATATCGTAAGGGCAATTAACGCTGACAGCTTTGTACAAAGAGGCGATCGCCATCCAACCGTTTTCCACCTCCTCAACTTCCATCCCCCACACAACAGCCATTCTCCGCAGCACTTTTCGCACAGTCGGCTTATCGCTAGCAACCAACATTTTCCGCCCCGCCAGCACCGTTTGCAAATTAACTTGGCACGTTGTCCCAGCAGCAGTTAAATTTTCCTTAATTGCCGGTACTGTAAACCAAAAAGTCGAGCCTTTGCCGGGGGTACTTTCCACACCAATTTCACCCCCTAGCAGCTCTACTAACTGCTTAGAGATAGCCAGACCCAGACCTGTACCGCCGTACTTTCTAGTAGTAGAAGCATCTACTTGAGTAAAAGATTGAAACAATTTTTTTTGGTCTTCTGCCGCAATCCCAATACCTGTATCTCTCACCTTAAACAGCAGGAACAGCGAGCGATTAATCCCGAGTTTTAACGGCTGGATATTTTCTAGTTTCTTTCGCTCTTCCGTCGCTACAACTCTCCCCGGAATCCGACCTGTAGACACCTCAATTACTACTTCTCCTGCTTCGGTGAACTTAATCGCATTGTTAATTAAATTAGTAAGGATTTGCCTCAACCGCGCTGCATCTCCTCTAATTTGTAGCGGCACGTCGCTCTCAATCAGTGCTACCAATTCTATACCTTTTTCTTGTGCCGGAGTTGCCAACAAATCCAGCACTTCATCCAGACAGATACTGAGGTCAAATTCGATCGTTTCTAAGCGCATTTCTCCTGCTTCCAGTTTGGAGAGGTCGAGAATATCGTTAATGATGGACAGCAAATTTTGACCGCTGAGTTTCAGCGTCTGCACAAAGTCTAGCTGTTCGGGAGTAAGATTTGTTTTTAGCAGCAGATCGGTCATCCCCATCACTCCATTCATCGGAGTGCGGATTTCGTGACTCATATTTGCTAAAAATAGCGACTTCATTCGAGACGCTTCGAGGGCGACTTCTCGGGCTTGCTGCGCTTGCTCAAACAGAGTAGATTGCTGAATGGCGATCGCCAACTGCACGCTCAACCTTCCTAGCAAATCCACCTCAGAATCAGTCCAAGCCCGCGGGCCGCTGCACTGGTGAGCAACCAGCAATCCCCACAACCGATTTTGATTTGTTGCCAAAGTCTCGATCTGCGACCAAATTCGAGGATTTTCCGGCACATTTTGGGCGATCGACTCCTGACTTTCATCACCGATAAAAATTGGTACAACTAAATTCGCCCTTACCTGCAAACTCGCCAGTAAATCTCGGTGAAGCTCGCTCAAATTAGCCGTAGAAATATCTGAAATTGCTTGAATTTTGCCAGCACGGTACATCGACGTATAACTTTCCCCAAAAGATTTCTCCTGAAGTTTTCTCCCCAGCATCGGCATCCAAGGCTCGCCTACAGATTCCACAACGACAACCCCAGTTTCATCAGAATCAAAACTATAAATTACCGTGCGATCCGTTGCCAGCAACTCCCGCACTTCTTGTACAGCCGTGCTCAGAGTTTGAGTCAGGTTGAGGGACTGTCGGACTCGCTGGGCGATCGCCGAAACCAGCCTTTCCCGTTCTGCTTGTTCCCGCAGCATTTTCTCAGCTTGCTTGCGTTCGGTGACATCGCGAATTACCGCAGCAAAGCACAGAGGTTCATTGCTTTGAGGGTGCTTCACCATAAAAGCATTCATGACCACATCAATGGATTTGCCGCTCCGCAAGTGCTGCATTTGACCTTCTCCTTGCCACTGACCCTGACTGATAATGATTGGCAGAATTTTTTTACTAAATTCCCGTTTAAAGTCTTGACCTATATAATCCCATATCTCCGTATAAAGCACTTCCGAAGGATTTTCTAACCCCACCATTTTTCGTCCTGCTTCGTTCACAAACAGCGTTTGACCTTCCAGAGTAGCCATACCGATAAAATCGCTGCTGTTTTCAATCAAAGATACAAATTTTTGCCGTTCTTCTTCACCTTTTTTGCGTTCAGTAATATCGCGCTTGACGCAGACGTGACAAATTACATCACCGCTGTTATTAATCACAGAGTATGCAGCCACGTCGATCGCCAAAGTGCGACCTTTTTTAGTAAAGTTAGTAATTTCTCCCCGAAAATTTCCCCTTTTCGCTAAACTTTTGGAAATTGCCGAAAAGCGCTCCCCCGCCACCAGCGGCGGTGCTTCTGCTTCTAATTCTGCGTCGGTGTATTCTAGCAGCGATTGATGGGCGCGATTTTGTTCTAGAAAAAACCCATCAGCATCGATAATCACCATCGCATCGTTGGAGTTGAGAAATATTTCTCGGTAAAGTTTGAGTTTTTCCTCAGCTCGCTTGCGTTCGGTGATGTCCCTTTTAACACTGACGTAACAAACCACATCCCCAGCATCATTAAGAACCGCAAAAGCCGAAAGCTCTACCTCAACTGTTCCCCCTTCTAAAGCCTTAACACAGGTCATTTCGCCTCGGTAACTCCCAGTTTCGGCCAAGCTTTGGATCACCGAAGCAAATGTCTCTTCTCCCATGTGAGCAGCAGGGGTTTTTCCCCACAATTTCGATGGACTGTAACCCAGCAAAGCCGTGTGAGCTTGATTTGTTTCCAAGTAATAGCCTTGCGGGTCTAAAATGGCGATCGCATCATTGGACTTTAAAAATATTTCTTGATAAAGTTGCAGTTTTAACTCAGCTTGTTTCCTGGCGCTAATATCCGTGAACAAGCCATAATAAACTACTGCCCCTGATGCTTGCATTTCCGGCTGTGCATCCCCTTGAATCCATTTCAGTTTTCCCGACGGGCTGACAATTCTACCTTCCCACCGCCAAGGCTGCAAATTTTCAGCAGCCAGCGTCACCGAATTGTGAAAACCATCTCGATCTTCGGGATAAATCATGTCAACAATTACATGAATATCCTGCTGAGCCTCCTCGGGTTCTATTTCATACAATTCTCGACAGCCCGCGCTGACAAACGAAAACACCATCGAGCCGTCTGGATGCAAGTCAACTTGATATACCGTACCCGGTACGCTAGCAGTAATTTTTTGCAGTTTGGCTTGGCTTTGATTCCGGGCTTCCTCTGCCGCCGAGTATCCTGAAATCTCCCGAGAAATACCCAAAACCCCAAATATATTGCCCTCGGCATCGCGCAGCGGCAGTTTTTGCGTGTCAAAAACCTGCTGTTTGTCGCCTGCAAAGGCGATCGCCTCGTGGGGATTGCGAACCATCTCCCCGGCGAGTACAGCTCGATCTTCCTCGCGAATGCCCCTAAGAAAGCCATTGCGATCGCCAAATACTGCTCCTGCTGAAAATCCTAATTCAATGTCATCTTTGCCGATAATTTCTTCAATATTTTTTCCTAAATAGGCAGCAAAACTTTGATTGACAAAAATATATCTAAAATTTCGATCTTTGGCAAAAACCCTGTCCGGCGCACCCTCCATCAAAGCCCGCAATAATAGCTCTTGGCTTGCGGAATCTAGGGCAAAATTATTTTCTGTTTTCTCCTTGACATCCGTCTGTTTAGATGCTAAATTATTTAGCGATTTAGTACATATTTGAGCCACCGTGTGGAGCAAACAAAGGTGTTCAAAATTAAAAGCATTTGCCTGCTCTGCACCAATGAAAAATACCCCCAACAATTCTTCACTTTCATCCTGGTTAGCCGGTGCCATCAACACCGACTTAAACTGAGCAATTGGTGGGGCGGCGAGGTTGTGCGCCCAGTCCCGATTTCCCGCCAGCCATTGCAGGCGGGCAGCTTGCAAGCAGGCTTCAATTTCAGATTTTGACCGTGCAGTTAACGGCTGCAAGTGTTCGAGGTATATTCTACCGTCCGGTAGAGTCAAAAGTGCGTTAGCGAAGCCCGCCCCTACGGGGGCTACGCCAACGAAGAGGATCGTCTCAGCAGGAATCAGGCGCCCGATGTATTCGATACACGCAGACAAAATTTCATCAGCAACCGCCGCAATTTGTACATTCTCCGTAAGTTCGTGGAGAACTTGCAGTTCCCAGGTACGCTGGCGGACTTTTGCTTTGAGGCTGGCGGCTAGGATTTGCATAGTGCTCACCACACTGGTTTGCTTATATTATAATTATTCATTTTCAAACTTTTTTAAACAATCATCTTAAAATACATCTGGCGAAAAAACAACTTTTTTATATTTATATTACATTCAATTGCTAAAAAATAGTAGCGCGATCGTCCGCGAAGCGGCAGCAGAAGGCACCTGCTTCGCTACCGCAGCGAGGTTTAAAGGCGAAATTATCCCATCAAAATCACGTTATCGATCACGTGGATGACGCCGTTGTCAGCTTCGATATCAGCAGCGACAACAGTAGCATTTTTCACCTCGAAACCGTCAGAGCAATCAATTTTAATCGGGGAACCTTCTAAAGAAGTAACAAAACCGAGTTTTGCCAAATCAGCCTTCATAAACTTACCAGAGACGACGTGAAACATCAAAATCCTAGTCAGTTGGGGAACATTCTGCACTAGGGTTGTGATAGTTCCCGGCGGCAATTTCGCAAAAGCATCATCAGTCGGTGCAAAAACAGTGAAAGGGCCGGGACTTTTGAGCGCGTCTACTAAATTAGCTACTTGCACCGCCGTTACCAGGGTTTGGAACGAGCCCGCACCTACGGCAATATCAACAATATCAGGCATTGTCCTCTACCTCGTCTAGGATAAAAAGTTCTATTAAGTATCGTAAACTGATGCGGGCAACAATACCTACTGTGTTTGTTAAAAAATTGGTAATTCGTTGGTAGTGAGGACTTCAGTCCTGTATTTTTTTGCGGACTGAAGTCCGAACGATCGAACCTGTAATTCGTTGGTAGTGAGGACTTCAGTCCTGTATTTTTTTGCGGACTGAAGTCCGAACGATCGAACCTGTAATTCGTTGGTAGTGAGGACTTCAGTCCTGTATTTTTTTGCGGACTGAAGTCCGAACGATCGAACCTGGTTGGAAAAAGTTGCTTAAGGAGTGAAGTCCTCTATTTTTTTGCGGACTGAAGTCCTCACTACTAACCTCATAATAGTTATTTTACAGATCCTATATTAATAAGGGATTTGCACTTTAACCGCGCGGTACTTTTAAATTGCTACAATACTGCTGGCGGCTGTGATACCAAAACCTAGGAACCTGGTTGGAAAAGGTTTGTAGTGAGGACTTCAGTCCTATCTTTTTTTGCGGACTGAAGTCCTCACTACAAACCTCATATTCGATCGATTAATACTTAGTTTCCCCAAAAAAATACCTTGATATTTGTGACTAAAGAGGTCAAGCCACCCAAGCCAAGTAAGTTATAGTCGTCCTTCCAATCACTCATTTAAATTGCTACAAGACTGCTTGCGCTTGCGATTGTAAAACCTCTATTTCTAATTCTCCTAGTTCTGAATTTAAATCCTCTCCCTTATGAATACTGAAACTGCCATACAAAATTGAGATTTCAAAAATATCCGTGTGGATTAAAGCTGCTTTTCGGTGCGCGTCCTCACCCAAATGAATACCAATCAAATCAGCTTCTGGATCTTGTACATCTTCGGGATGAAAAACCTCCCAACTGATATCTCGGCAGTCATGAAATACGATAGTATAAGGCAATCGCTCCCGTGTAGGATCGTAAATACATTCAAATAAAATTTCATTGCCCCACAAACTGACATTGACATTAGTTACGAGGGATGTAAGTCCACCTAAATTAAGCAAGTTGTAGTCATCCGGCATATTAATTCGTCACTTTTTCTCCCGTATTGTGTGTCCCCAGAATTTGGTTGCCAAACTCATCGCGTGTTTTGACTAAGCTGCCGTCTTTATCAAGACGTAAACCTTTGTTTATTCTTCTGCCATCAGAACCGTATCTAGGTGCTGGGGTGCGTATAACTTCACCATCAGTACGAATATTGACTCGCGAACGATCGGCAAATTCGTATTCAAGATAACCACCTTTGGTCGGTCTGATTTCTGCACCCAGTCCGCGCAAAAAGTCATCGACTTCTTCGCGAGTCATGCCGGTTAAGTCTCCTCTCTTCCGATGCAGTTCCATTTCCTCCAACTCCCTGACTTGGCACGCCAGTCTCCTCACCAACCATTGCTGATTTTAGTTTAGCACGGTTGGAGAATCAGAACCGCGCACCGTCCGTCAAAGCAAATAGGGCGCGCGCCGCACGCCCTATCAGCAATTAGCTAACAATTATTGATTAGCTGAGTTCAACTTTAACCACGCGGTTCTTTTCGGCTTCTGCCTTAGGCAAATTCAGGTGCAAAACCCCATTTTTGTACTCAGCTTGTACGCTGTCATTTTGCACCCGTGTGGGTAGGGGAATCACCCGGCGGAAGGAACCGTAGCGGAATTCAGAGCGAGTCATGCCTTTATCTTCTGTCTTGGTTTCCGATCGCCTTTCGCCACTAATTGCAACAGCTTCTGCGGTGACTTGTACGTCCAAATCCTTAGCTTCCATGCCGGGAATTTCTAACTTAAGGTGGATGGCTTCGGGAGTGTCATCTAGTTCGGCGGGTGGTACAAAAGCCACACTGTTAGATGCGCGATCTGTCGCCGGGGTCAAGCTATCAAACAACCGATTCATTTCTCGCTGCAAGGAGTCCATTTCTCGCAAAGGTTCCCAACGAATAAGTGCCATAATTGATACCTCGAATCTGTTAAGTTTCTAAAGGTTGAGAAACACTTGATTCAACCTGTATCTAATATATTCAATATCCAGAAAGTGTGGAATTCGGTTTTCTCGAATTTGCCGATCGCATTTCCGAACATTTGCGATCGTTAATGCTGAGCCAGTCAAACTATTTTAGATTTTAGATTTTAGATTTTAGATTTTAGAATAGACTTTACTGATGAATCTGGGAGATTGAACTCCGACCTGATTTTTTTCACTTTCCACGACTCCTGTGGGAAAGCAAATATCCGTTTTTGGGGGAGATTATTGCAGGTGGCACGATTCGACTTTAGATTTTAGATTTTAGATTTTAGATTTTAGAATAGACTTTACTGATGAATCTGGGAGATTGAACTCCGACCTGATTTTTTTCACTTTCCACGACTCCTGTGGGAAAGCAAATATCCGTTTTTGGGGGAGATTATTGCAGGTGGCACGATTCGACTTTAGATTTTAGATTTTAGATTTTAGATTTTAGAATAGACTTTACTGATGAATCTGGGAGATTGAACTCCGACCTGATTTTTTTCACTTTCCACGACTCCTGTGGGAAAGCAAATATCCGTTTTTGGGGGAGATTATTGCAGGTGGCACGATTCGACGCACCGCAACCCAGCAATTTGAGATTTTAGATTTAATGTAGAATTCCCAACCTAAAATCTCAAATCCCAGCTATCAAATCGAAACACAATTAACTCCACCGCGAATGCTGATAAGCAGCGTAGGTATCAAACAAAGCACCCACCAAACCAAAAGCTAGACCAATCACCAAAAATCCCTGGAGGGGACACCCGCTGCCGAAAGTAGCTAAGAACTGCACAATCTGGTCTTCTCCAGAACGACCGACTGCTTGCAGGGCAGGCACGTGACAAAGCAACGAACAGCTAGTCAATCCGGCACCGATTAACAATAAGGGAGCTACAAAGCTCAACAGGCTCGTTATGAGTAAAGAGCGAAGAAAATTAGGAAAAATGCTCATAATAGTCAGTAAATTCAGCTAAACTGCCGAAAGGTGCAAGTAAAACAAACTTGTCCTTTTCTACGATAGGCAGCGATCGCCCTCAGCGGCCAACTCTGTCAGAAATCTTAAATCTTAGAGAAGAAACTTGTTTAAGATTTGTAGATAGATTTCATTTTTACAATAGTTTTACAGTCGAAATCCCTTGAGCACAACTACACCATCGAGTCTTAGTTTGTGGAGTCAGCGGTTGTTCGCAGCCATTTTATTGGGCGGCCAAGTCATGCTGCACTTGCTTAGCGGCAAAATTCACCGCCGCAACACCCTCGATCAAATGGCAGCAGTCGGCCCGGAATCGCTGCTGATTGCTTTGCTGACTGCGGGTTTTGTCGGCATGGTATTTACGGTTCAGGTAGCCAGGGAGTTTATTAACCTGGGCGCCGGCAATGTCGTCGGTGGGGTTTTGGCTTTGTCTTTGACTCGCGAACTCGGCCCCGTTTTAACAGCCGTAATTGTCACGGGACGGGTTGGTTCGGCTTTTGCGGCGGAAATCGGCACGATGCAGGTCACAGAGCAAATAGATGCCATGCTGATGCTCAGAACAGACCCGATCGACTATTTAGTAATTCCCCGCGTTCTAGCTTGCTCCTTAATGCTGCCAATTCTGACAATATTGTCCCTCGTCACGGGCATCGGAGGCGGGTTGCTGATTGCGACGACAATGTACGGCATCTCTCAAACCGTGTTTTTAGAATCAGTCCGCCATTTCCTGACTCTGTGGGACATTTGCAGCGCGGGTATTAAGGCTTTTGTGTTTGGTGCTTTGATTGCTGTCATCGGTACTAGCTGGGGTTTGACGACTACCGGCGGCGCAAAAGGCGTCGGCCAATCGACTACTACGGCGGTGGTGACGGCTTTGCTGGCTATTTTTATTGTTAACTTTTTCCTGACTTGGCTGATGTTTCAGGGTACTGGCTCTAGCGTGCTCAAAGGCTTGTAAGCTAGGAAACGGATAAAATATGAATAATGGGCAACATTCCTTTAACTACCCTTGATTTAAACTCGTGACTACAACTACCTCTGCGACTGCGCCCACAGATACGATCGAACTCGCGCCGAGTTATGCGATTCCCCTAGTCCTGGTACTGGCCGCCGTACCGCTGCTGTTTGTGCAGAAATGGGTGAGTTTGCCCCTTTTACTGTTCGGCTTGTTTCTGATGTACCAAGCCGCCACCATCCGGCTACAGTTTACCCCAACGGATTTGGATATTTATCGATCGTCCAAGTTGATTCGCCAATTTCCTTTCCGACAATGGCAAAATTGGCGGATATTTTGGCCCGCTGTACCGATTTTGTTCTATTTCAAAGAAATTAACAGCATTCACTTTCTCCCGGTTCTATTCGATCGTAAAATGCTACAGACGTGCTTAGAACAGCGCTGTCCCCGTCAAGACTAAACAAGTTGTTAATTTTTAATTTTTAACTTTCTGTGCCCACGCCGAACCAAATTTCCCATGAATTCAGACGAATCTCCCACCCAAAAACCGCAATCACAACCAGCCGCTGACGGCGAACCAACTTTACCTGTGAATGAGACGGACGATCGATTGCCATCTCAAATACGGAAATTGTCGATCGCCCAAAATGAGCTCACATCCCAACTCGGGCCCGAAACAGACCCCTGGAACGATGAAAATCCCCTTGGAACCCCTGTGGTGGACGAAACGCGCCCGATCGCCCAAATCGAGCCAGAAACAGACGATCGCGAATCTGAAAGTGCGCGAGAGCAAATCGAGCAAATCGAGCAAATCGAGCCAACAACAACCGCAGAAACGGTAACGCCCATACCAGAAAAAGTTACCGACAATTTGGCAGCACGAGTTCAAGCATTGCAGCAGCAAGAACAAGATTTGACCGTAAAAATTGCCGCCTTGGAAGCCGATAAAGCTAGGGCGTTAGAAGCATTGGGCGAGGCTCAAGCATCGATCGGGCGTTTGGTACAAGACGGCTTGATCCAACTAGATAGTCGCAAACAAGCACTACAAATCGAAGTAGAAAAACTGGAACGCAGGCGCGATCGAATTCAAAAGGAAATGCGGACAACTTTTGCCGGAGTTTCCCAAGATTTAGCAATCAGAGTCCAAGGTTTCAAAGACTATCTAGTTGGCAGTTTGCAGGATTTAGCAGCCACCGCCGAACTCTTAGATTTGACGCCACCGGTGCAAGAAACTCCCAAACAAATATCCGTTGAGGAGTCTCAATCTTCTTCCCCAGTCAATCCCAGATTTGCCGAACAAGGATTTCAAGAACAAGCCAAACAAATTCGCCGCACCCTCGATCAATATCGCACTCTCCCCGACTATTACGGCCCGCCTTGGCAACTTCGCCGCACCTTTGAACCCATCCACGCGGAACGAGTTTCTAACTGGTTTTTCACCCAAGGAGGAAGGGGCGCATTGCGAACAATGGGTTCGCGGTTGCAAAATATCTTGATTAGTTCGACCATTATTTCTGTACTCAGAAGCGTCTACGGCGGACGGGTGCGGACATTGGTGCTCGCCAACAGTCCCGAACGTTTGGGTGAGTGGCGCCGCGGTTTGCAGGATTGTTTGGGGATTACTCGCACCGATTTTGGCCCGGAAGGTGGCATTATTATGTTTGAGTCTGCGGAGGCTTTGGCTCAAAAGGCCGATCGACTGGTGAGAGATGGCAAGTTGCCGTTAATTCTGATTGATGAAACTGAAGATTTAATTAGTTTGTCGATGCTGCAATTTCCGCTGTGGCTGGCCTTTGCTCCAGATCCGCAAAATTTGATGGCTGCGAAGGATTTTTAAAGAAGGAAGAAGGAAGAAGGAAGAAGGAAGAAGGAAGAAGGAAGAAGGAAGAAGGAAGAAGGAAGAAGAAGGAAGAAAGAAGAAGGAAGAAGGAAGAAGGAACATCTTCCTAAATTAGTTTCAATTTCTTGTAATTCGAGAAATAAAAATTAATTTAGGAAGATGTTTGAGGGCGGGAGATTAAAGAATTATCATTAAGTTTGTAGTGAGGACTTGAGTTCTCAAAAGTAATGAATGAGGGAATTTATTATGGGTGAGTGGTTGAGTTTAAATGGCGTATTGTTAATTGCAGCTTACCTGCTGGGTTCGATTCCGACTGGGTACGCCTTGGGTAAATGGATGCTGGGAATTGATATTCGCGAAGTGGGTTCGGGTTCGACAGGCGCGACTAATGTACTCAGGACTTTGGGGAAGGGGCCGGGGTTGGCGGTGTTGCTGGTTGATGTGTTGAAGGGCGTAAGTGCGATCGTCCTAACCCGCTACATCTACTCTCTAGAGTTTACCAGCCAACTCGCGATCGGCGCCGGTTTAGAAAATACCGCAACAGTCATCCCTTGGATGGCGACTTTAGCGGGTTTGTTTGCAGTTTTAGGCCACAGCAAATCTATCTGGCTGGGGTTTACTGGTGGTAAATCTGTGGCTACCAGTTTGGGAGTTTTGCTCGGTTTGTACTGGCCAGTTGGGTTGGGAACTTTCGGGATTTTTGGAATGGTTTTTGCGGTGTCGCGAATTGTTTCTTTGAGCTCGATTATCGGAGCAATTAGCGTTTTTGGATTGATGTTTGCTTTCCATCAACCGCTGGCTTATGTATTGTTTGGACTTGCGGGTGGCGTGTTTGTCATCGTGCGGCATCGCAGCAATATTCAGCGGCTTTTGAAGGGTACTGAGCCGAAAATAGGACAGAAGTTGGAAACAGCAGTTAGCGATTAATTTGACCAGAGTGCGATCGCTTTTCATACCGTTTCTGCTGCATCGAAATATTGATGTTGGTTAATCTTTGCAGCAGACGTTGTGACGCGACTCCTCCGCGATCTAAAACACTGAGGTGATCCGTATCAAGAATGTACATTTAATCTTCGGATTGTTCGGTGTAATTTGAGCGCAGAGAGTCACGGTATTCTTTAGCCAACTGCATCGCCTCATTATAGGCCGGATTGTCAGCAAATGTTCCAGCAATTCGTTCCTACCAAGGTTTAGAAAACGAGTCATTTTCTACTTTGTCTTTGAGGCGAGCAACTTCAGCTTCCTAGAGCGCAACCCTTTATTCTAACTTTTCTGGCATTGGCGATCGTCCTCACTTAAACTTGACTCTTACTTCTCGATCGTAGATCAATGCTTGAGATTTTGCACTAAATGCGAGCCTAGCAAATCTCAACGACTGAAAAAACGATCGCCCACAAGGTGCACAGTTTCCAGTCTAAATATAGTTTCTGTAGCTAATTCCCGACTTATTTACCCAATTCTTGAGAACGCAAACAAGCTGATTTCACTGCTTCGATTAATGCCGATCGAAAGCCGTTACTTTCTAATGTAGCGATTCCAGCAATAGTTGTGCCGCCGGGACTTGTCACTCGATCTTTTAATTCTGCTGGGTGCATTCCCGTTTCTTGTAATAGCTTCGCTGTACCGAATACAGTTTGGATTGCTAATTGCGAGGCGATCGCCCGTGGCAAGCCAGCACAAACTCCGCCATCTGTCAAGGCTTCGATAAAAATCGCAACATAACCGGGCCCAGAACCCGAAAGCCCTGTCACCGCATCCAGCATACTCTCAGGCACTTCTACCACTTCTCCCACAGCCTGAAACATCCGCTTGACTAATTCTAGATCGGCAGGTTGTACGAGTTTGCCTGGGGCGATCGCGCTCATGCCCGCGCCTACCGTTGCCGGAGTATTTGGCATCACCCGCAGCACTGAGCGCCCCGGGAACGCCGGTTCGAGCTTGCTGAGGGGAACTCCTGCCAAAATTGACACAACCACTGCGGATGGCTGCGAATCAGCCGTTTCTCCATTGTTTCCTTGTTGGCGATCGATCGCCACCGTCAATTCCAAAGCTACTTTCTCAAAAATTTGCGGTTTAATCGCCAAAAACAGCACTTCTGTAGCGGTAGCAACTTCGAGATTGCTGGCTGTCGTGCCGATTCCGTAGGTTTCCGTCAAAAATTCGCGCCGTTGCGGTTGCGGATCGCTCACCAATATTTCTGATGGCAAATAAACTTTTTGTGCTATGAGGCGGGATAAGAGAGCTTCTGCCATTACTCCGCCGCCGATCGTACCAAATTTGATGTTAGTCATTATGAAGGAAGAAGGAAGAAGGAAGAAGGAAGAAGGAAGAAAAACAAAAGAAACACGAATAAGTTCTAAGAATAGAATAAAAATAAGCGGAATGCGATCGCCCGATTTCGGCAAGTTTAAAACTATAAACCAACAGACAATCTCATTTATTCTTCGCTATTTTTCTTAATTCTTTCCTTCTTCCTTCTTCCTTCTTCCCTCTTCCTTCGCTCTTAACTACTGAGCCATTTGAGCTTGTTCAGCCGGCCAGACTGTCGGTGCAGGAGTCGTCGCAGCAGGGCGCGGGCGTCCTTGAGCTGGAGGTACTTCGTGAACCACACCAGACTGAGTTCTTACTTGCACGCAGCTAGGCGTAAACAAGAAAATGCTTTCGCCAATGCGCTCTTGATGACCGTCAAGCGCGTAAGTACCGCCCGCCACAAAGTCCACAGCTCTTTGTGCTTGGTCTGGGTCCATCACCGTCAGGTTCAAAACCACAGATTTGCGTTCTTTCAGAGCTCGAATTGCTGCCGGCATCTCTTCAAAAGTGCGCGGCTCCATCACTACTACTTCCGAAATCCCGTTCATAGATCCAGGCATTCCAATCACGTTATTCATTACTGATCCTACTCCCCCGGTTGGTGCAACAACATCCGTACCTGTCGATCCTACTACTGACCGCTCCCGCATTCTGCGATTTTGGCGGCGTTCTTCTTCTGCTGCGGCGACAGCAGCAGCAGTGGCGGCGGCGTTCGTTTCAGGCGGTTGGTAGACGTTCCCAAAGCGCTCGCTTTCCGTTTCGTCATACTCGTAATCGTATTCAGGCTCATTGTTGAAGCCTATAAAATCTCGCAGCTTAGACACAATGTTCATGATTCACGTTCCTTCACGACTGTACTGCCCCGACTATACTCGCGTTGCGGGTTAGCCGCGGGTGGCTGACTATTCTATATTTAACCTAAGTTGTGCTTATCAGAAGATTTCAACAATTTATCCCCTCCTAGACCCAAATAAGGTTTGTCCTAGCCGTACCATAGTAGCACCTGCTTGAATTGCCAAATGATAATCTCCCGACATCCCCATCGAGAGCTGCTGCATCTGAATGTTTGGCAAATTTTGCTGCTGGATTTTATCAGCAAGTTCGCGGGTACTGTTAAACAATTCTAGGATTTGCGAGTCATTTAATCCCAGCGGAGGTATTGTCATCAAACCTTGAATTTTGATATGCTCACATTTATTGAGTTCTGGGATGTCGGCAAGCAGTTCTGGGACGCTCCACCCGTATTTGTCGGGATCGGGCAACATTTTGACTTGCAAGCAGACTTGGGGCGAACGGGACATTTCACTAGCTATGCGCGACAACCGCTGAGCCAGTTTTAAGTTATCGACAGAGTGAATCCACTGGAAATGCTCTAGGGCTTTAGCTGCTTTGTTGGCTTGCAAGTGGCCGATCAAGTGCCAGTTGATATCAAGCAAATCTTGCAGTTGACTTTGTTTTTCGGCAGTCTCTTGAACCTTACTCTCACCAAAATCCCGGATGCCCGCGTCGTAGGCTTCGCGGATAGCATCAGTTGGTACCTGTTTGGTAACGGCAATTAACCGCACTGATTCCGGCAACTGTTGGCGAATGCTGTTAATTCGAGAGGTAATGGTCATGGGTTCTCAATACTGGGAAGTGGAGGAAAGGAAAATTAAGAACGAAAATTTAATAGGTAGGGCCTACTGAATTAATTACACTTGCATATCGCCCCAGGGCCGAATCAGCGTCAAGAGTCTTTTTGTAATTAATAGTGCCTGGTTACTTAATTTAAACATCTGCTACACTTCTGTGTTTCCACCGCAAGGCGAGGTAAAGAGGTAAAGAGAGGCTCTTCCTCGGGATCTGCATTACCAGGCTCTACCTGGTAACGAGCTAATTCCCAATTACCAATGACTAATGACTAATGACTAATGACCGATTTTGGCTATTGAAAAGTGCGCTTGTGAACGGCCTGCAATTCGTCGTACTCGTGATATTGACCGCTGCGACGGAGGGTTCGCAGGCGAATTTCGACCATGAGGCGAGCGTCGGAGCGGCTGATGGGTTCAAATCTCAGACCGCCAGGGCCGTTGGTTACTAAGAAAAATAGGCGCTGGGCGTATAGGGTGGTAAATAATTCTTGGCTGTCTTCAACCTGGGATACCCTGAAGAGGAGGCCAAAGTTTGGATGGTTCAGGTAGGTTTCGGTAGTCATTCACGCTCACAATCGATCGATATTAGATTAAAGATTTAGATTTTAGATTTGAGTTTCGCTCGATCGCGGGGTGCAAAGGGCGATCGCCGTAGCCATGCTATAGTCTCCATCGTGACTGAGGCTCAACTGCCACTGGCAATTGAGCCAAACAGAGGCTCGTGCTGCGGCGGTTCCGTGCAGTTGCACGTTAGGAGCACCGTTTTCGGAGCGCCGAATTTCCACATCTGCATACCGTATTCCCCGCCATCCCGTGCCTAGGGCTTTGACAACGGCTTCTTTGGCTGCCCAGCGCCCCGCTAGCTGGTTGCAGGAAACTCGATTCATTTTACCTTTAATATTGCTGTCTTGAGAATTTAGTTGCCCGCAGTCACTTTGTTCGCCCCTGGTGTAAACTTTTTCCAGGAAGCGATCGCCAAACCGGTCTAATGCAGCTTGAATGCGGGGCACATATACAATATCTGTCCCCAGATAGATGTTCAAAGTCTTGGATCTCTAAATATTTGCATCCATTACTTTAGCAGCACTATCGCGTCGAAGTATCTCATACCATTTGAGATTTGAGATTTGAGATAGAAGAATTGAAGAATAGGGGATGACTGACTGGATATGGCTTTGGAGTCTACCTACATCTGCATTCTTGTTGGAAACTGTCAACTGTCAACCCTTCTCTTGCGCGAGCTGTCAACTGTCAACTATCAACTGTCAACTGTCAACTGTCAACTGTCAACTGTCAACTGTCAACTGTCAACTGTCAACTGTCAACTGTCAACTGTCAACTGTCAACTGTCAACTGTCAACTGTCCCACCCCCAAATTAAGCGGGCACTCCAGAGGGCGAGCAAGCAGCCGAGGGCGATCCAGTCTCGGATTTTGAAATGCAACTGATGCCATTCTACGCGGTGTCGATCGGGACTGGTGAAGCCACGAACTGTCATTGCACTAGCCATTTGTTCAGCTCGTAACAGCAAGTTTTCTAATAGCCTTTCAGCAATCATTAACCAAACTTGAGAAGCGCGGCGAAATCCGAGTTTTTTCCAGTTTATCGCTCTGGTGCTGACCGATCGCACTAAATTTTGTATTTCTTCCAATACTAGGGGAATGAACCGCAGAGATAACGTTAATGTTAGTGCTATTTCCGTGACAGGCCAGCGCAAGCGGCGCAGCGGCTGCATTAAATTTTCGATAGCGGCGGTGATTTCTTCGCTGGCTGTGGTGAGGAGGTAGAGGTTGGTGCTGTAAATTACTGTAAAAAATAATGTACTGACGTTGATACCTAAATCTATGGATTTGCGGGTGATTTTAATCGGGCCTTGTTTGAATACAACGTAACTGTAGCTTGTGGGTTGGGGGAGTTTATTTGGAATTGGGGATTGGGGATTTTGGGTTGGGGATTTCGAGCCTAAATTAAAAGGTTTGTACCAGGGTTTGGGCTCTTGAGCCGGCGGAAGGGTTGCGGGCTGTTGGGAAAAGGTTAATTCGTCGGCGGGGATGCGGGGCTGATGTTCTGATGGAAGTGCGTCGGGGGCGATCGCGCTGAGGCAAAATATTAAAAAGCAGAATAGCAGCAACAGTCCCATTTGCTGTTTCCACACGCGGAAGGGAATAGCTGCGCTAAGTGTCAGTATGATTAACATTGCGACTAGCATCAACCGCCAGATGGGATTGGCGAGTATGGGCGCGATTAGAAATGTCATCAACCAGGCTAGTTTGACGCGCGAGTCTAGCCGGTGCAGCCAGGTTACGGGTTGTTCGAGATAAAGTCCAATGGGAAGCGATCGCAATAAATCCATGCTGTATATTTTAGATTTTAGATTTTTAAGAATATCAATTTATTGAACCGCGAAGACGCAAAGGACACGAAGGAAGAGTTAAAGAAGGAAGAGTTAAGAAAAAAACGCAATTTGCTTATATTATTAAACTGCGTTTTTTCTTTAATCCCAAATCTAAAATTACTTCACACGCAGTGCTCTGTTGGTGGTACTGACTTCGGTGGCGCGAACTTTTTTGCCTCTCCACAGCAGCCGCATTGGTGTACCTGTAAAGCCTAGGTGTTTGCGGAATTGGCTTTCCATGTAGCGGCGGTAGTTTTCGGTGAAGCGTTTGGGATCGTTGACGAATAACGCGATTGTTGGCGGTTGCGATCGCACTTGGGTGCCGTAATAAATTTTACCTTGTTTTCCTTGGCGGGTAACTGGCGCTGAGTGCCAGGTTGTGGCTTCTTCTATCACTTCGTTGATCACGGCGGTAGCAACGCGACGTTTGTGTTCGTCGGAGGCTTTGTCTACTAATTCTATGACTTTTTCAACTCGCTGTCCGCTCATGGCGCTGACAAAGATCATTTCTGCCCAGTCGAGGAAATAAAGTTTGGTTCTTGCTACTCTTTCGTACTCGTAGATAGTCTCATTGTCTTTTTCTATGGCATCCCATTTATTGATGACGATGATGCAGGCTCGACCTTCTTGGCTAATGCGATCGGCTAATTTTTGGTCTTGGTCGGTAACGCCATCAATTGCATCAATTACTAACAGTATCACATCGGCGCGGCGGATTGCTTTGAAAGCGCGGTTGATGCCGAAAAATTCGGCGCCGTATTCGACGTTTTTCTTTTTGCGAATTCCGGCTGTGTCGATCAGCCGGTAGGTTTGACCGTTGCGTTCTACTATGGTATCGATTGCGTCGCGGGTTGTGCCGGAAATTGGGCTGACTATGGCGCGGTTTTCTCCGAGAAATGCGTTGAGTAAACTCGATTTACCGACGTTGGGACGACCGATAATTGCTACTTTAATTTCGTCTACTTCTGGCTCTACTTCTGTGGGAAGGTGAGTCATTAATTGGTCTAGCAATTCGCCCGTACCGTTACCGTGAATGCCGGAAATAGGGTAAGGTTCTCCCAGTCCCAATGTCCAAAAGTCTGCTGCTTGTGTGAGTCCGGTATTTTCTGATTCGCACTTGTTGACTGCTAGAATGACGGGGACTTTTTGCAGTCTCAGCCAAGAGGCGATGGATTCGTCGCCGCCGGTGAGTCCGGTTTTTCCGTCTACTACGAAAATGGCTGCACTGGCTTCTGCAAGGGCCGCCATTGCTTGTTCGCGGATTAATGGCAGAAATTCGGTTTCGTCGTCGAATACTAGCCCGCCGGTGTCTACGATTTGATATTCGCGATCGCCCCAGTATGCTGGCCTGTACGTGCGATCGCGCGTAATTCCCGGTTCGTCGTGGACGATCGCGTCTTGGCTGTTGGCTAAACGGTTGACGATCGTCGATTTGCCTACATTGGGGCGTCCAATAATAGCAACTATAGGTAGAGGCATAAAAGTAGCAGCAATTAGGCTGCGCCGTAATTTTGAGGTTGAGTCTTTGATTATAAGGGAATGTGACTGAAATGGAAAGACTTATTTCTGTGTTGGGGTTAGGGGTTTTTGTCGGTTTGTGCTACGCATTTTCAGTCGATCGGCGTGCTGTTAAGTGGCCGCCCGTACTGTGGGGAATTGCTTTGCAACTAATTTTTGCAATTTTGATTCTCAAAACTGCTCCCGGTTTGGCGGTATTTAAATTTTTGGGAGATTTAGTCACCCAATTTCTCAATTTTTCTGATGCTGGGGCTAAGTTCATATTTGGTGAGAAATTTACCGATCACTTTATCGCTTTTAAAGTGCTGCCGACTATTATCTTTTTCTCTTCGTTTATCACTCTACTGTATCACTACGGAATTTTGCAACGGGTGGTGCAAGCAGTCGCTTGGGGCATGATTAAAACCATGAAAACTTCTGGTGCAGAAACGCTTTCTTGTGCTGCTAATATTTTTGTCGGTCAAACAGAAGCTCCGCTGTTAATTAAACCCTATGTAGCAACGATGACGCTCTCGGAACTTCACGCTGTGATGACGGGCGGTTTTGCGACAATTGCCGGCGGAGTTATGGCTGCTTACATTTCTTTTGGGGTGTCTGCTCAACATTTAATTGCTGCGTCGGTGATGTCGGCACCTGCTGCTTTGGCTATTTCTAAATTGATGTATCCCGAAACTGAAAAGTCGCTGACTGCTGGCGAGGTGGAAATTAAGGTGGAACAGGTTTATGCAAATGCCGTGGATGCTGCTGCTTCTGGTGCTAGCGATGGCTTGAAGTTAGCGGGAAATGTGGCGGCGATGCTGATTGCTTTTTTGGGTTTATTGGCATTTTTTAATGCGCTTTTGGGTTGGTTTGGCGGGCTGATTAGTGTGCCTCAGTTGTCGCTGGAATGGATTTTTTCTTATTTGATGGCTCCGATGGCTTGGTTGATGGGAGTGCCTTGGGCGGATTGCGGAAAAATAGGAGTTATTTTGGGGAAGAAGACGATTTTAAATGAGTTTATTGCTTATCTGGATTTGATGGAATTGGTGAAGCAACAGGCGATTTCGGAACGATCGGCAATTATTGCGACTTATGCTTTGTGTGGATTTTCTAATATTGGTTCCATCGGGATTCAAATTGGGGGAATTGGTGCGATGGCGCCGTCGCGTAAGGGTGATTTGGCTCGGTTGGGCTTGAGGGCGATGATTGCTGGTTCTGTGGCTTGTTTCATGACTGCTTGCATTGCGGGAATGCTGGTTTAAAAGTTTTGAGTTTTGTAAGGTGCGTAGCGCGCACCCTACTCTCAAAGTTATTAAATAAAAGTTAAAATTTAAGATTTTTTAGTTAAACCGTGATATTCAATTGAAAATTGAAGAGGCAAAACATCTCATTTTAGCGATCGGCTATTATGGAAAATAAGCAGGAGTTTAGTCTGTAACAGTATATGGAAACAGGAAACTAAATTATCCTCTAAGTCCTATAAACAGGTGGTGTACGATGGCTGTTCTGCAACTAGAAGACGGTAGGACATATACGGATCTCGGGGCGATCGATCGCCAACTCGCTGTTTTAAATATTGAAGTCGATCGCCTGGGAACAAAAAAAAATCCTCGGGTTCAAGAAATCCTGCTCCAAGATATTCTCAGTGTAACGGAAAAACAGCAGATTCTGGCAGTATTTAAGACCGAGTTTGAATACTTCAAGCGCGCTAGCGGATGTCAGTGGTGCGACTTAAAAGTGCTGCATCCCGGTTCGCCACAGATTTACCCGCTGATGACTCAAAGCGATCGCACTCACACCCACGCAGATGCCGAAGTTCTTCACGTTTTAGCTGGGGAATGTGTGTTTGGGTTTGTGAATCCTAACGGTTCTCAGGTACAATTAATGTTGCAAGCTGAAGAATATATTAAAGTACCGCCTAATACTGAACATTGGTTTTATCTCACTCCTTTGTTGTATTTAAAAGCTGTGCAGTATTACACCACGGCTCAAGGCTGGGTTCCTCAGTATACTAATAGGAAACTGAAAATTAAAAATTAAATCAAATATCAGACGGCGATTGAAATCGCTAGCAACGCGAGCACACAAACGATGTCCGCCTCCGCGGACTAAGAAATCTAGATAAAACTCGGCGATTGAAATCGCTGCTATACAAACAATGTCCGCCTCCGCGGACTAAGAAATTAAGGCAATATTGATTTAATCTTGTCTAATTCTGTGGTTCGGCAATTTCAATTTCTTCGCAGCGCTGTAACAGCGCTTCTATTTCCTGGGCGAGAAGAATTACTTCCGGCCAAGAAGAACCGTTGATTAAATCTTGGGCGTGCGCTAATTTATTTCTCAATGCTTCTGCTGACTTTAAAAAACGCTCCCCGTAACGTTTGGATTTGAGCCCGAGTCGATCGACTATTTCGGCATTCGTCAGGATTAAATCTCGCTTGTCGCAGAATTGCAGGTAATCGATCAAGTCAATTGCCTCATTTCGCGATCGCCCTAATTCCCACAGGTGTTTTGCTGCTAAAATACGATCGCCCTTCAGCCACTTCTGCCACGAATCTTGGGGAAAATAGATCCGCACAATCCGCAATAAATTCATTTCCAGCAGCGTCACCAACCCAAACAGCAGCATCCGCACCGGTGCTTTTTGCAAATCTCCGCAGGTGACAATCCCGTTGATGCGGTTGCTTTCCAAGACAAACAATCTCGGTTTTTCTCGCAGCAGCGGCAGCAATTCCATCAACGGAGTCGAAGCCGCGATTAGCTGTGATGGGTGGAAAATTTGCTGGTAGTCGCTGCATTTACCTGTGATTAAGTGCGCTTTTTCTACATAGCCGCAAACCATGCCGTTTTCTTCGATCCCGAGCACATCAAAATCCCGCGCCTCCATCCACGATCGCAATTTAGCAGCATCTTCGCCCGCCGGGACAGATTTTAGCGGTTCCGCGAGATATTTAACCGTGATGCTGTCTTTGAATAAATCCCGCAAATCGGCGGAACTTGATTTTAAATGTTTCATTTCATGCCGGGTAATTTCCTGAGTCGTGGCGCGACAAGAGGACTTTTAATATTATTTTAACTGCAAGTAGAGACGCGGGATTGCCGTGTCCCTACCGATTTTACAATCTTACTTGCTGGCCAATTCCGGGCAATAATGATTGGCTGCAAGGGTGGTGATAATATCAGCATCGGCGAGAAAACTTTCTTTAGCCGTGGGATTTTCGATAGTACCAGCTTGCCCGATCGCCCTTAATTTAAATTCCGGTAGAGAAACTCCTGCTTTGGCTTGGGCACAGATCCTTTTCGCTGCGGCAATTTTTTGACCGGGGTTACTTTGGATTCCTTGCAGTAAAGCACCTGTTGCGTCTGGAGAGTAGCTTTTTGCTAAGCGTTTGTAGTCTTCGATAAACTTCCCGTCGTCTCCTGTTAGCTTGATTCCTGAGTCTTGGGGCGTGCACAACTCATTTAAAGTAATCACCTCTCCCGCTGAGTTGACTAGAAAGCATCCTTCGCGTTCTTGGGCGATCGCACTTTTTGCCGGGACAAATTGTATAATAACGGCGGACATCACAGCAGTTAAACGCCAGTAATTTAGCATGGCACTATCCTTTATTTGTAATTGTTAATTGATGCTTCACGGGCTCTCCGGCCCGTGCCACCAACCTAATTTAGGTTTGTAGTGAGGACTTTAGTCCGCAAAAAAGCCCGGACTCGCATTCCGAACGATCGAACCTATTTAGGTTTGTAGTGAGGACTTTAGTCCGCAAAAAAGCCCGGACTAAAGTCCTTACTACGAACCTAATTGTCGATATCAAACAAGCATTTCGTTGTTTGTGGAACTTTTGATTAACAGCAAACATCCCCCTTGTGTAACTGGTGAATGTGTGGAACCGGGAACCGATCGAATGTAATCGCCTTGATAGCAAACTTCCCCTTCTACAATTAAGTCTCCTTCTAATACAAACACCTCCTCCGAGTCCGCGTGTCGGTGCATGGGAAAAGTTACTCCCGGTTCCAGTCGCATCAAACAGGTAATTTGGCGCTTTTTTTTGTCAATGTACAGCTTGCCGATCGAGATTCCCGGAACTGAGTAAGGTTTCCATTTGACATTTTGCGATCGCACAATTAGAGATGGCGGATTGTTGTCTGGGGGCGACGCCACAATTGGCTGTGAATTTACAGATTCTGCTGTTGGTGGCAGTTCCGCTATGCGTTGCAACAAGCGGTTTTTGAGGTCGGGGGCGACGGGAACGGCAGGGGCTGTATAGGCGATCGCAGAAATTGCTGTTTCAAAAGCTGCTAATTCACTTTGAAGTTCTGGGGATGCTTGCAATTTCTCGGCAAGTGCACGGCGTTCTGACTCATCGAGGGTATCGAGAGCTTGAAGGGCTGCAAGCAGATTAAAATCCTCGTCTGGCATCATTTCCATCAGTTCTCCGGCACGATCAATTTTAGATTTTAGATTTTAGATTTTAGATTTTCTTGCTGCACTAAAGATGGAAAATAGCAAGATTTTAGATTGATTTTAAACAATTTAAAATTTGTTTTTTTAACAATCTAAAAGTCTTCACTCAAAGCTTGGCGCAATTTAGAAATCCCCAACCGAATTCTGGTTTTGATTGTGCCTGTCGGGATACCGAGTTTAGTGGCGATTGCCGCGCAAGTCAATCCTTCGTAATAAGCTAGTTCGATCGCAATTCGCTGTTCTGCTGGCAGTTTTTCTAGTGCTGCATAGACTTGGGCGCTGCGTTCTTCGAGTATTGCATCTTCCATCGGTTCTGCAAGGCTAGAAGACGGAATTTTAGCATCTTCCAGACAAGCATCTGCCGCGCGGACTGTGCGCTGAAGCACTCGGAGGCGATCGAGGGAACGACTGCGAGTCAGCATGAACAACCACGTATCCGCCCGACTGCGACTAGGATCGTAAGTTGCTGCTTTTTGCCAAATTTGGGAAAAAACATCGAGTACCACTTCTTCAGCTTCTTCTACCGAACCCAAGATTTTGTAAGCGAGACCGTAACTTGCACCACCGTAGCGATCGTACAGTTTAGCTAATGCTGCTTGGTCTTTCTGGGCAATCTGCACTAAGAGCAGCGATTCATCGCCTGACTTTTCCCCTGTCATCTCAGTGTACCTAAAAAAAATTGTTTTGAGTGCACAGATCCAAAATTAAATATTCGGCGTATATCACTATAGAACATAATTGTCAGCTAATTGAGGATGCGATCTTAAGTATGCCTTTGCGGGCTAATTTTGTCATGATTTAAATTACAATTTTCCCGATATATCTTAGATTTCTTGCAAAAATAGTTAGGAACGGGCATCTTGCCCGTTCCACAAATATATCTTTTTCTGTGGGACGGGGATCTTGCCCGTTCCAAAAGTTAATTAAAAAGACTTTTGCAAGAGGTCTCTTGTAGTTTATCACCTGGGTATAGCTGTTCATACCTAATCTTACAGCAGAGATCCAAAATAGCACCTCCTTCGTATACTCATTAGGACTTACAGAAAAATTTCTTTTACACGCAACTCTAACGCGGTAAGGTGCTACATCTGGAAGTTCTGTAAAAATCTCATTGAAATATAGGTGTTAACTGTGAAACTCACCAAGAAAATTCGCCGCATCATACTAGCGATTGAAGCAGCTCTAATTGTTGTATTAACTCCCGGAATAATTGCCGCTTCCGATCACGACGACGGCGAAGTCGATATCAAAGGTCGCACTGTCAATTTAACTGACCTATACGTATATCGCGAAAAAGACCAAAATTCCAGTGCAGCCGACGGGGATTTAGTATTCACCATGAATACAAATCCGCGATCGGTAGCCCGCTATCAATATTATTTCAGCACTACAGCGCTTTACCAATTTCACATCACGCAGGTAGGTGATGTAAATTCTACTCCGACCGGACGCGCTGATATTATCTTGCGTTTTGCTTTCAGTCCGCCTAACAGTAAAGGTATGCAAGCGATGGCGATAACTGTTGTTCGCGGTGGTTCTGAAACAACGACTAAAACTACAGTTAATAGCAGTTTAATTGCCACAACTCCGCTAAATTCTAATGCTGTTTTGAATACAGTACCTGTCGGTGGTTCTAACTTGACTGTATTTGCTGGTTTGCGGGAAGATCCTTTTTTCTTTGATGTGGAACAATTTTTTAGAGTCCGGGCTGGGGCTTTGGGAACGGGGCCGAAAGTAAATTTCAAGGAACCGAGTAAGGCGATCGACTTTGCTAAAGGCTACAACGTCAATAGCATTACGGTGCGGGTTCCGAAGGCATTTCTGCAAGCAGGAACTGGGGCGAATACTTTTGATGTTTGGTCAACTGTTTCTGTCAGGGATGGAGTTGGTGGTTTCAAACAATTCGAGCGTTTGGCGAGACCTGCAATTAATGAGGGTTTGGTAGTGACTCCCGCGTTTATGGAGGCATTTAATACTATTTCTCCGAGATTGGATTTGAGCGCTGCTGCTGCTCCGGTGCGGCAGGAAGCTGTTGCTACTTTGAAGGCTGTCGATCTTTTGGACGGTAGGCAAAATGTCGATCCAAATGCGATCGCCCAAGCTTTCTTACCGGATGTCATGCGGATCGATACCACAAAGCCCAGCGGCTACGGTAGCGCGGCAAATACTCAAGGAAGTTTGATCGGAGGTCGTTTGCTTTTGGACGATGTTATTGATATCACTCTGGGAGCTTTGGTGGGTTCTCCGGTGGGCGATAACGTTTCTTATAACGGAACTCCGGGGAATCCGGCTCAGGGACACAAGCCGTTAGAACCGAATTTTCCTTATCTGGCTTTGCCGAATTAGTCAGTTGACAGTTGACAGAAGAGCCCGCCCGCGGAGTCGAGGGGTTGACAGCTTGCGCTGAGCGACTTGCCCCGAGCGAAGTCGAGGGGAGTCGAAGAGTTGACAGTTGACTGTTATTTGTTATTTGTAGGGTGCGTCGCCATCGAAAATCTATAAAGAAACATCGACAATCTCATAGCGACGCACCTCACAAACTCTCGGCTGTAGTTCGCCATCGGTAGGGTGCGTCGCCATCGAAAATCTATAAAGAAACATCGACAATCTCATAGCGACGCACCTCACAAACTCTCGGCTGTAGAAACAAACTGAACGTTTCATATTAGATGCTTGACACAAACCTATCAAGGTGCGTCATGGGATAAAATCCAAATCTTTCGTACTAGATCCAAAAATGACGCACCCTACAATCTGGACGCAACTAGCACAATTCGTAAGGTGCGTCATCGAATTAAACCGTAGTTTTTCATGATATATCCAAAAATGACGCACCCTACGAGATTATGACTGCAAATAAATCAGAAAAAAACAAATCAGATATTGTTTGGTGGTTGATTCTAATCGGATTGCCGATTGTCGGAATTGCCGTGGTTAATTTGCCTCCGAGCTTGCGTTTGATTGCAGATAAATTTGCTAACCCAAGCCCGAAAAATCTCGATGCTAATTACCGCTATAATTTCTCGGCAACTTTGAGGAGTAATCCGAATCAAAAGGAAGCTATTCAGCAAGAAATAGCTTTTTATCAGCAGCGATTGGCTGTTGATTCAAAAAGCGGTTTGAACCGGGCGGGACTGGCGAGTGCTTATTTAAAAATGGCTCGCGCAACTGGGGAGGGTGGTTGGTTTTTATTAGCAGAACAAGCGGCCGAAAGGTCGATCGCCCTTTTACCTTTTGACAACAAAGGCGCGCTGCTAGTTTTAGCTAGAATTGCCGAGGCTAGACACGATTTTGCTACGGCTTTGCGCTTGGCTAAACAAGTGGGTTTTGATAATGAAGATGCGATCGCCCTTTCCGTCACATCTCACTTAGCTACTGGAAAAGTTAGTGAGGCAAGTATAGCCGCAGAAACTATAGTTAATAGGATTCCCAACTTAGGTTCTCTCACATTAAGAGCTTTAGTGAGAGAGGCGCAGGGCAAAGATGCGGAGGTTTTGCAGGATTACCGGCAAGCAATGGCGGCGGAGGAACCGGGAGAGATTGCTGGATCGGCGCGGGCCCGATCGCTCTTGGGTCGATTTTACGCCCGTCGTGGGCAGTTTGTGCAGGCGAAAGCCCTATTTTTGGAAGCTTTGCGGTTGGTGCCGCGATACCCGCTGGCGCTGATTTATTTGGCGGATTTGGAGACGCGGCAGGGAAATTATCGGGAAGCAGAGGCTAATTACAGCAAGGTTTCTGCCTATTCTGGCGGGGCTGCGACGGTGTTCGATCGCCTGGTGGATCGCGGTATGGCGAGGGTGAAGGAGTTGCAGGGAGATGCGATCGCCTCCGGGAGACTGCGCGACAAAGCAGAAGCTGGGCTGCGACAGGAACAGGTTTCTGGCGGTTTCGGACACCGCAGGGATTTGGCGAGTTTGCTGCTGGAAAAAGGTCGATCGCAGGATGTCGCCGAAGCGCTGCTGTTAATGCAGGAAGAGGTGAAAATTCGCAGGGATGCAGTGACGCTGGATATCTACGCTTGGGCGCTTTCGGGCGCTGGGGAATGGCAAAAAGCCGATCGGGTAATGGCCGAAATTGTGCGATCGGGAATTCGTGATGCAGGTATGTTTTACCGGGCTGGGGCGATCGCCCGGACTTTAGGAAAAGATGCCGAATCTCGCGCTTATTTTCAAAAGTCCAAGGAAATCGATCCTAGTTTTGGCGATCGATCCCGTCAAGCATTGGGTTTAGGAAGTTATGAATTTTGAGCAAAGATTTAGCTGTTATTCCCATTCTGCCGAGTTCGTTAGTTCCCAGCCCGCCAGGGGTTTAAACCCCTGGCTCAAAGCTTAAGTCCTCTGAAAGAGGACTGAAAGAATTTAAATAAAAAGTAGAAAATTTTTCAGTCGGTTTCAACCGACTTTCACTATGAGACAGGGGTTTAAACCCCTGGCGGACTGTCGGAATCACCCAAAAATCCCTGTCATAACAACCAAAACTACCCAGTTATTTCTCAATAAAGTAATAAAAAAAGAGGCAATCATGCAGAAAAAAATAAGCCGAATTTGCCAACATCTCATTCTTTTTTTTCTCACAATTTTACTATTTTTCACAACTTCAACCCAACCAGTTTACTCGCACTGGTCAGACTTATCAGTAGCAGAAATCGCCGTCAGCGACTCGCAAACCGAAGTCACATTAACTTTCCCAACCGGCTTAACCAAATTCGCCGACGACAATCAAGACAGCCAGCTACAGCCTACTGAAATTCGCATCCACAAAATCGAACTAGAAAAGTTTCTCAGCCAACAAATACGCATCACAAACAGCAGCAACATTCAAGGCTCATTAACAGTAGCACCGCTAGAAATAGCAGCTAAAACCGCCAACTTAATCCAGCAGCCTAATACCCACAGCACCTTAATCTTAAACTACACCTGGCCTGCATCTAATGTAAATTCAAAAAACAACAAATTGCGGATTAACTACAATCTCTTTTTGCCCGGAGTTTCCACCGCAAGCTGTCAAGCTACGATTGTACAAGCCGGTGCTGTCAAAAGCGTTGTATTTACGCCACAAAATCGAGACTTTTTGTTAACTGGAAATGAATCAATTTGGGCTTCAGGTTGGAGTTTAGTGCTAGCAGTAGCAGGAGCATTTGCGTGGGGATGCGTGCACGCCATGTCCCCCGGACACGGAAAAACAATAGTTGGCGCGTATTTAGTAGGTTCGCGGGCTACTCCAGTACACGCTTTATTTCTAGCAGCAACAACCACAATAACTCACACTGCGGGCGTGTTTGCAGTCGGCGGAATTACCCTTTTCGCTTCTAACTTAGTCGATCCAGAAAAATTAGATCCGTGGCTAAATTTAATCTCAGGCTTATTAGTAGCCATCATCGGCATCAAATTACTTTCAGAAAGAATCAAAACCAAGTTCGTAGTGAGGACTTCAGTCCGCAGCAGAATCAACTTAAATCACCTCATCGAAAAAACCAGGTTCGTAGTGAGGACTTTAGTCCGCAAAAAACCAAGGACTAAACTCCTTACTGCGAACCTTGAGGAACCAGTAAATCTGTTAAATAGAGGAACTTGGGAAAGAGAATACAAGCCTGTAAAACCCCTTGTATCTCAGCACTACCACCATCACGGAGATGGCCGCCTTCACTCCCATTTGCCACCTGGATCTGACGGTTCTCCAATTACTTGGAAAAGCTTGTTAGTGTTGGGGATTTCCGGCGGTTTGTTGCCTTGTCCTTCTGCTTTGGTGATGCTGTTGAGCGCGTCGGCTTTGGGCAATGTAGGCTTGGGGATGACACTCGTGGTAGCCTTTAGTTTGGGACTGGCTGTGGTGCTGAGCGCGATCGGATTAATCTTAGTTTATGCTAAACAACATTTTAATAAACTACCGAAACATATCGGAGCAGTCAAATTTATGCCTGCAATTAGTGCGGTGTTGGTAATGTTTTTGGGGTTGGGGATTACCGGAGAGGCTATTTTTAAAATATTGGTGGCGAATCAGTAGCAGTGGACAGTTGACAGTTGACAGTTGACAGAAGAGCCCGCCCGCGGAGTCGAGGGGTTGACAGTTGACAGAAGAGCGCGAAAAGCGAAGTCGAAGAGTTGCTTCGTCAAGGAAATCAAACGGTTTCTGCTATGGGCTATAGGCTCTATTCATGAGGTTATTTATGTCCTCACCGCTGTGGCGATTGCTATATAAACGAATTTTTAGGTATTTTTAGCTAATCCTGTTTGTTTGGTGCGTCGCTATGAGATTGTCTCTTGAATCCGAGGAATTTTCATAGCGACGCACCCTACGGTTGTTGTAGCAGGAAGTGCTGGTAACGAGTAGATTTATTCAAGCGGGAAATCCCCACCAATTCAACATCAGCTCGCGCTATGTTTATTAATAATTTCGGCTAAATCTGGGATGCCGTTTTCCACGTAAGTCTTAGCTGAGGGGCGGAGTTTGGCATAGGCGCCTTTAACAACTGCTCTTGTGCTATTTTCGGCTTTTTTGTCACTGATTTGGAGCAATTGATCTGCTACTTGAGTTTTTCTTTCTGTCAGATATGCGACTGGGCTGCCATTGTTTACTGCTTCAGCCCACATTGGATCGAGCGCGATCGAGATTTCGGGCAAAAGTTGATCGACGACTTGGGCGCAATAGTCAGCCCGTATCCCCTTGACAGTAGAGTAGGCCGCTTTCAGAGCCAGCCCGCCCAATCCTGGCGCTGCTGCAACTTGTTTGTCTATCAACTTTACACAGTCATCAACAATAGTGTCTCTCTTGTTTTCATTCAATAGAATATCGCTAAGTCCCATTTTTTTTTCCTTGATTTAACGGTGAATTTGCTGATTAGCTTTGAGTTTCCTCTGGCGATTATATATCAATACGCTTCGGCTCACATAGTCCCGGAAGCAAAAGACTGGGCAAAACAGATAGTGCGATTGCTTTCTGCTTGTGCCGATATTAAAAAATGTTAAACTAACCGCTACCGATTATATATCTATTTCGATAGTTTCCTCAAGGTTAGACATTTTTTTTAATGTTTGAATATTTTTACTGCACAATCTAATGTTGAGATTTGTTGAGTATGTGATGCCAATTAATATCGGAGCTGCTACTGATTATTCACCTAGGGTTCGTAGCAAGCACTTCCGTTCTTATTCGCCGATATTAATCAGGAGTTCAGTCTTGATTACAAAGTCATGAGTTGTGAAGCGTCAAATAAAAAATAGCACAGGTTCAAAAAAATATTAGACAGGCTCTGCCTTGCCTTCGATCGCACTTCCACGTATTATTTGACACGCATGAACTTAGGATTCCAGGCCCGACTTGAAGCCCGCAGGTACTGCAACTAATGGAAGTTTCAGGGTTTCACTCGGACGATCGCTCGATCGCAAAACGAAATTCATCGGTAATTTCGGGGCAGTGCTGACTCCGGCAAATATCTGAACCAATAAGGTTAAGCTCGCTGCTAAGAATAGTTTTTCTAACATGGTACTGTCTCCAATACATATGCCCTAAGGCATAAATTCTCTTACACCTATAAGATACAAAACATCGTCTGCCACAGGTGCGATCGTACCAACAGAGTTAAGTGATAGATATCACGATCGATGAGAGGGTGAGGAGGAGAGGGAGAAGGGGTGAGGGAAAGAAGGGGTGAGGGGGATGAGGGGGAAATATTTGCTCGGACTTGTTGATTGTTCTTTTTTGCTTTTTTCCTGTGACTTGTAGCGTTAAATCCTGTAAATCCGTTACATTTGGTACAAAATCCTGTACCGAAGTTCTTTCCAAATCCGGAATTGTCCTTGAGAAAGAAGCCGTTGAGTGTCTTACAAAGGTAGAATTAGCGCGTAGAAGTTATTTGACACAGCGGAGGTACCGACAAGATGCTTGCATACATTCTGGCGTTGGCGGTCGGTCTGGGCAGCTTCAGTATTTACATGGCTGCCTTCTTTTTTCCAGAAGTTCACCGCAAAAGTGATTTTACCTGGAGCGGGATAGGACTTTTTTATGCGTTAATTTTATGGACTTGCGCGGGGCGAATTACCGGTGCTCTCCTGCTTGGTCAAATGGCGGGCGTGGCTCTGCTGGGCTGGTTTGCTTGGGAAACTTTGACTTTGCGAAGGCTGGTGACGCCACTCGCTCAGCAAACGCCGATTCCTCAGGCGGCGAATTTGGCCGGGGCGGTGGGCGCACCGCTCTCAGGTTTGTTTGGTAATAAGAAACAAGAGCCCGCAGCGAAAAAACCGAAGTTTGTTCGATCGCCCAAACCAAAAGCTGATGCTGTCCCAGCACCTGTGAATCAGGGCGAGGTAAAGCCCGCTTCACCAGCGGCGGCTCCCTCAATCGCAGAAATTATTGCCGAAAGTGCGATCGGCCCTGAGTTGACAACTCTCGACGCCAAAGCACCCGCAATCGCAGAAATACCCGTTTTTCCAGTCGAAATTGCTGCTGTGGAGACTTCCGAACCCCCAGCACCACCACCAGCAGCCAGCTTCACTCCTCTACCTCTACCCCTACCTCTAGAAAAGTTAGAAATTGGCTCCGCAGCAACAGTGGAGCCAGCAGAGGCTCAGCCACAAACTCAAAACGATCCAGAAGACGATGATTTTGACTTGATGTGGAGGGCGAAGGCGAAAGAGTCCCAGCCTGCTGCTACTTCCCCAACTCCAGCGGAGACAGCCCCAGCAGCCCCAGCAGCCCCAGCAGCAAATTCAACTGCTGCTAAAACAGCTAAAAAATCAGGCGGTTTCGGAACTTTGTTCGACAATCTCAAAAATAGTCTCGGCGGTATGTTGGGACGGGGTGCGGCTAAAAACAAGTCTGATGCAACTCCCCAGACAAAGCCAACACCCCCAGCGACTCCCGAGCCGATCGCCCCTGAATCTAAAATAGTGGCAATTCCAGTACCGGATATCGACCTGATTCTCGAATCTGAACTAGCCCAGGCCGCCCGAGAAGCGGCAGCCGAAACCAGCAACACCGCTGTAGAAAGCCGTCAAGGAGTGCCGTTTCCCAGCGATGTTGAAGCAATGGCCGATTTGATGGCGGCCGAAATCGCTAGTAGTTTTGTTAAAAAAGAGGAAACTGCGATTTTAGATGGCTCGATCGCCGATCGCGAGACAGCGCCCTTGGCTGGAGACACAACTGCGCCCGCAGCAGAGGAACCGAAACCAGCAGCAGGGGTAACGGAAACCGAACCAGAAGCTCCCCCAACATCTATAGAAATGACTGTGGTGGAAATTGTTTCAGAACCGCCTGTAGAGATAGAAATACCGGGACAACCTGGGTTGAGCGTGCAGGTAGAAACAATTTCAGTATCAACAATCTCGATCGAATCCACAGATCAAAAACTCTCTCCTGATCGAGAACAGCCCGATTTAGCAGAATCAGCTAAACAGGCCGCTGAATCCAAGTCTGAGAATGTATCAGACGAAGATCGACCGTCATCTTGAGACAAAAAGTAAAAGGTAGAAACCAGAATTTAAAAAATTCTGCCTTCTACCTTCTTCCGTCTTCCTTTTAGGACTTAGGCGCGGGTGGCGAGAAACCTGGTTTTCCCAAAAAGAAATAATTCGTTGCCACCCGCATACTCAGTAAAAAAACCGTTTCTTTGGTCGAATTTTGTAATCCCGTAAATCCTTACTTTTACATTCTTCTTTCTTTCTTCTTCCTTCTGCCTTTTATCTTCTGCCTTTTACATTCTTTCTTCTTCCTTCTTCCTTCTTCCTTCTTCCTTCTTCCTTCTGCCTTCTGCCTTCTTCCTTCTTCCTTCTTCCTTCTGCCTTCTTCCTTCTTCCTTCTGCCTTCTTCCTTCTGCCTTCTTCCTTCTTCCTTCTGCCTTCTTCCTTCTTCCTTCTTCCTTCTTCCTAAATATTATGAAAGCAATTATGGTCGTGGGAACAACATCTCACGCAGGAAAATCTTTACTGGTTGCAGCATTGTGTCGCATCTTTGCTCGACGCGGCTGGCGGGTAACTCCGTTTAAAGGTCAGAATATGGCACTGAATTCCTATGTCACCGCTGCTGGCGGAGAGATTGGCTACGCTCAAGCAGTGCAAGCTTGGGCTGCGGGCGTCGCACCTTGGGTAGAAATGAATCCGATTTTGCTCAAACCGCAAGGAGACATGACTTCTCAATTGATTGTCAAGGGGCGGGCGATCGCCAACGTGCGAGCAACTCAATATTACGAGCAGTATTTTGATATCGGCTGGCAAGCTATTCGGGAATCTTTAGAATTTCTCAAGCAAGAATTTGACATGATTGTGTGCGAAGGAGCCGGCAGCCCCGCAGAAATCAATCTCAAACACCGCGATTTAACAAATATGCGGGTAGCAAAACATTTGAATGCTCGGACTTTGCTAGTCGTTGATATCGATCGCGGTGGCGCATTCGCTCACATCATCGGCACTTTGGAATTGCTCGATCCAGACGAACGAGCTTTAATTAAAGGATTCATCATTAATAAGTTCCGAGGACAAAAATCAATCTTAGATCCGGGGCTGACTTGGCTGGAAGAAAGGACGGGAATCCCGGTAGTTGGGGTGATTCCTTGGATAGACGAAGTGTTTCCCTCCGAAGATTCTCTCGATTTACTCGATCGGCGTTCTCCCAATTCTCAAACCGACCTGAATATTTCCGTCATCCGCTTGCCCCGAATTTCCAATTTTACCGACTTTGACCCCCTAGAGTCGGAAACCACCGTCACAGTCAAATATATCAGCCCCAAAGAGCAGTTAGGCCATCCAGACGCCGTGATTTTACCAGGTTCTAAAACTACCATTTCCGATTTGCACGTACTGCGCCAAACTGGGATGGCAGAAGCTATTAAAAATTACTTAGTAGCTGGCGGTACAGTGATGGGAGTTTGCGGCGGCTTTCAGATGCTAGGAGAAAGTATCAGCGATAGAGAAGGGCTTGAGGGAGAACAGGGAGAATTTGAAGGATTGGGATTGCTGCCGGTGAAAACTGCGATCGCCCCGAATAAAATTGCCCGCCAAAGAATCGTAACATCTAACTATCCTCAACCAGGTTTACCAGTTGCAGGTTACGAAATTCATCAAGGAAGAACGCAAATGATGGAGTCTGATTTGACTCAACCCCTATTTGACGATCCGAGCTTAGGAATGGTCAACACTTCTCAGTCAGTTTGGGGCACCTACCTGCACGGCATTTTTGATAATGGAGCTTGGCGGCGGGCTTGGTTAAATCACTTGCGGCAACAGCGAGGACTCCGCGCCTTACCCACTGGTATTCCGAATTACCGGGAGCACCGAGAAACTCTGTTAGAAACTCTCGCAGACACAGTGGAAAAGCATTTAGATATCAAGCATATTTTAGGTTAAAAAGAAGTCATTAGTCATTAGTCATTAGTCATCAGCCCTAGGCTGCGTCCCTCTGCGAAAAATCCCTAATTAAATATCGAAATTTTCACAGCTCCGCACATTGCAAATAGTTGATCGAAGTCGTAGGGTGCATCGCTCTGCGAAAAATCCCTACCTAAATAGCGACAATCTCACAGATCCGCACCTGTGCTTTTCCTGTGTAGACAGTTGATCGAAGTCGTAGGGTGCGTCGCCACGAACAATCCCTAGCTAAACACCGACAATCTCATAGCGACGCACCTGTAATTTTCATGTAAAGCAACTTTAGATATTTGCGTAGTAGATCAAAGTCGTAGAGTGCGTCGCCACGAACAATCCCTAGCTAAACACCGACAATCTCATAGCGACGCACCTGTGTTTTTCGTGTAAAGTAACTTTAGATACTTGCCTAGAAAACCTTTGAAAAAATGGTATTATATCAGGAGTAAAAATTAAATGACAAAGATTGTTTTTTTACCAGATAATGTGACAGTGGAAGCAGAACCGGGAGAGCTGTTGCTAGATGTTGCAAAACGTGCAGGGGTTTCTATTCCTACTGGTTGTATGATGGGTTCTTGTCACGCTTGCGAAGTAGAAATTGACGGCGGAGATACGATTTGTGCTTGTATTTCCGGCATTCCTTCCGGGAAAAAGCAAGTTACAATTAATCTGTATGTCGATCCTACTTGGTAATCGATATATAGCAGTTGACAGTTGACAGTTGACAGTTGACAGTTAAGTATGGGAATCAAAGCATTTATCTGTAACGGATCTATTTTTTATTCATGAGGTTATTTCCGTCGGTGCCCGATGCGGTATTGCGATCGAGCTTTGCGACTGATCCGCCGTTAGTTGTGAGAACCTAGCAATTTTAAGGTAGGGTGTGTGACAGTGCAGAAATGCGATCGTAGCGTTAAATATTTCAATCGTGATACACCTTGATTTTGCGTGGTGCGCGAGTACAAATTCTCTGCTATGATGTCCGCTCCATTAACCGCAATCAGATTCGTTCGTAGTGCGGACTTGAGTCCGCATTCATGAAGGACTAAAGTCCTCACTACAAACTAATCTTATCGGTTCGTAGTGCGTCCTGGCGTCCGCAAAAATCAGGACTCGATTAAGGGCAATCAGATTCGTTCGTAGTGCGTCCTGGCGTCCGCAGAAATCAGGACTAAAGTCCTCACTACAAACCTACTACTATTTAATTATTTTTGCCATTCTTGCTGTTTTTTCCGAGCAGATTGCAGCCATTTTTGAGATTCGGGATAAACAGTTGTTCCAGGTTTCACCGATTCTAATTGATTGATAATTTGCTGCAATTGACCGAGGGAGTTACTGGCTTTTTGACTGGGAGAATTTAAGTTATTTTGCAAACTTGCAAACAAGCTTTTAGCTTCGATAAAAGCTTTTTCAGAATCCTTTTCTGCTTGCAGTCTAATCTGAGAAATTCCGAGATTTTTCTGATATTCAGCGAGTTTAGTTTGAGCATCGAGATAGCCCGGATTATCCAGAGGAACCATTTTCAATCGGTTAATTCCTTCTGTCCACAATCCTGCTATTTGCTCCCATTGGGCGGCTGGATGCGGCGGTTTTTGGGAGGCGACGGCGGCGGAAAGAGCAAATTCTTTAGCTGCTTCGATTAAGTTGTCGGCGCGCACGGAACCGGTGGCGATTCCTCCCATTGCTTGAAAGTCTCTTTCTGCTGCTTGCAGTTTTTGCTTAGCGGTTTTTCCGGCGAGGGTTTCGGCGGGAATTTGGTTGAGTAAATCGATCGCACTTTGCCAATTTGCCGTCGCTTTTTGCCTGTCGGCGGCAGTTTTTCCTTGCTGGTACTGCTGTTTCGCCGCCTTGAGACTTTCTTCGACTCTATTTAACTCAATAAAAGCATTTTTTTGCTGAAAAATTTGAGCATCCATCCGCCCGATATTTTTGCGGGCTGCTTGAAATTCATCGACTGTAAAGCGCCAAGTGCAACCGGAAAAAGAGCAGTAAGTTTGTGGATAGTAGCCGAGGAACCACACTGGTAAAGCATCGAGGTGTTTTTGGGCTTGTTTGACTTTACTTTCGCCCAAGTCGAAATCTGCCGCAGCAGTAGCTTTGTTAACCAGTTGATCGGATTGTTCCACAAGGGCGATCGCCTGTCGGTAATCGTAATCCATACTGATAAAGCTGGGCAACAGCAATATCGGCATGGTGTTCGCCACGGGCCAGCGAATCATCGGGAAAGGCAGGTTAATCAGCCAAATTATCCCGGCTGCGCCACCCAGCAAACCGCCAGCCAAGATGATTTTATTGAACAATCCGGGCGGCTGGTTGGCTTCGACAGCAGCTTTCAGAGCTTGTTCGCTGAATTTTGGAAATTCGTCTTTAAAGGTATCGCGGATTTCTTCTGTGGATGCGAAAGTACCGTTTTGCGATCGCAATTTCTCCAACCGCTTGATTACCATCCCCCGGTAAACTGTACCCGCTATAGCATCTTCAGCCGCGCACTTGTCAACTTCCGCCCGCAAAATGTCAAAAGCTCGATCGCTAAGACGGCCCATAAAACTCACCTCTGCCCTTTTAATAATTCTACAGCCTGCTCGACCAAATAATTGTTAAAATATCTAAAGACGCGATCGAATAATCAAAATTAAGTTCATGCCAACTGCTTTAATCACCGGTGCTTCTGGCGGAATAGGTGCAGCCTTTGCTGTCGAATTAGCCAAACGCCAGCACAATCTAATTTTGGTAGCTCGCTCGGAAGCCAAAATGCAGCAGCTAGCTGCTCAACTGCAACAGGAATTCAAGGTTTTGGTCGAAATTATCGTTCAAGATTTGACCGCACCAGGAGCCACAACTGCTGTATTTGATGCGGTTGTGCAAAAAGGTTGGACGGTTGATTTGTTGGTGAATAATGCGGGTTTTGGCGATTACGGTGCTTTTGCCGATCGCCCGCTGGCCAAACAAGTAGAAATAATTCAACTCAACATTGTAGCATTAGTTGAGCTGTCGCACTTATTTTTGTCAGGAATGCGAGAAAGGCGATCGGGAAGTATCATCAATGTTGCTTCTATTGCAGCCTTTCAACCAATGCCTTACTTATCAATTTACGCCGCAACCAAAGCCTTTGTGTTGAGTTTTAGCGAGGCACTTTGGGCGGAAAACAAAGATTTAGGAATTCGCGTTTTAGCCGTTTGTGCGGGCCCCACAGAATCGGACTTTTTCACAGCAGCCGAATTCCCCCCTGGTTTGGCATCCAGCAGCGGACAAAAACTCGTTTCTGCTGATGAAGTTGTCCGAGATGCACTCAAAGC
The DNA here is from genome assembly GCF_013299165.1 of Microcoleus sp. bin38.metabat.b11b12b14.051. Taxonomy (NCBI): domain Bacteria; kingdom Bacillati; phylum Cyanobacteriota; class Cyanophyceae; order Oscillatoriales; family Microcoleaceae; genus Microcoleus; species Microcoleus sp. bin38.metabat.b11b12b14.051. The sequence continues at coordinate 38,628 of NZ_JAAFKD010000018.1, read as the reverse complement.
TTTAGACAAAAAACAGTCTAATGTCGTGACTGGCGGATTTCTCAATAAAATAATTGTAAATATGCCTCGATTCATGCCGCGACAACTTTTGGTAAACTCGGTAGCAAAGCTGTTTATGAGTAAAGGGTAGGGCGACTAGAAACTGGGTTTTTCCGAAATACTTCGTTGTCGCCCTCAATCTACTAAAAAACCCGGTTTCTTTGAGCTCAACGAGGTGCCCAGAAACCGGGTTTTTCACGCGTATACTTCGTTGTCATGCTAAATCTCGTAAAAAACCCGGTTTCTTTGAACTCAACGAGGTGGCCAGAAACCGGGTTTTTCACGCGTATAATTCGTTGTCATGCTAAATTTCGTAAAAAACCCGGTTTCTTTGAGCTCAACGAGGTGGCCAGAAACCGGGTTTTTACGAAATACTTCGTTGTCGCCCTCAATCTACTAAAAAACCCGGTTTCTTTGAGCTCAACGAGGTGCCCAGAAACCGGGTTTTTCACGCGTATACTTCGTTGTCATGCTAAATTTCGGAAAAAACCCGGTTTCTTTGAGCTCAACGAGGTGGCCAGAAACCGGGTTTTTCACGCGTATAATTCGTTGTCATGCTAAATCTCGGAAAAAACCCGGTTTCTTTGAGCTCAACGAGGTGGCCAGAAACCGGGTTTTTCACGCGTATACTTGGTTGTCGCCCTAAATTTCGGAAAAAACCCGGTTTCTAGAGTCGGAGTGCGTAAATTCTCCGAGTTACAAATATCGAGTTAACTGCACTCGATACCGTTCTTTTTTTGTTACCATAACTTCCCCAATTTCTAATCTTCCCTTGCCGCTAACAGCGATTAAATCTCCAGATTTAACGTGATAACTAGATTGGGTGATGTCTTTCCAATTAACTCGCACGTCGCCTCTGTCAATAAATTCAACCATTTTGCTGCGAGACATGGCGAATCCAGCGGAGGCTACAGCATCCAATCTCATTGATGCTTCAACAGTGGTCATTTCTTTCTTTTTCGGTTCTCTAATTTTGAGTTCGCTCAACTCAATGCGCCGAGTTTTCACCGGAACCGATCGCACTTGCTGCAAACTCATCTCCAGATACTCTACCATTTCCGGCATGACGATCGCCTGCGCGCCGCGTTCACCCAACACAATCACGTCGCCGGTTTTCTCGCGGACAATTCCCGTACCCAGCATGGCACCTAAGAAGTCGCGGTGACTGGCGGTGTCGAACAAGAAATTGCCGGCTATCTCCACCGCAGTAACGCTAACACTCGCAGAGTCGATCGGGATGGACGATCGGGCGATCGCAATTCTTTGTCTTTCAGCTTGCGGGTAGCCGCCCCAAGGCAGTAATTCCACATCAGTTAAGCGCTTAAATACCGTCAGAGTATCCGCCAACTCCGGCGGCGACAGAAAATCAGTCAGAGTAACTTCCCAAGTTTTAATTGCTTGTTCCGCTTGGTCTAATGCCCGCGCTACACATTCGCGATTTTCGATACCTTTTAACAGTTCTTCTTTTTGTAACATCAGTCAATTTTTGATTCTAATTTGAAATTACCAAACCTTGCTGTAACTAAAAACTCTACTTTCTTAACAGTTGCACTACTTTGATTATACTCTAAGATTGTCAAATTAAGGAAGCAGCAGATTGCAGATTTATTCGCTACATTCCAGAGTCCTGTAGGGACGCCACTGAGCCGATCGTCCCTACCTGTTTTGTGTACCTCACATACCTTACTTTAAATTTTAATTTTTAACAGCAAAGGAACGCAGAGGAACGCAGATGAGAATTAAGTCTCTGTATAACCTTGCATATTTTCCGGTTCAAATTGCTGCAAGATATTAGCTGCTTGATTGGTTAAATTGTCATTACCTTTAACTGCAATCAAAAATTTGCCCGCATTCAAACGGTTGCGGTAGGGCAAAGCATCGCCGCTACCAAAGGCCATTCCTCCCGCACCGCCGACAAATACGCTGCCCATTCCGGCTGCGATCGCACCTAGCACTCCGCCGATCGCGTGATCGCCAATTTCGCCCGCCCATGCAAAAGTCTTCAACTCTGTCATCAAGCTAAAAGTAACGCCGGCAATAAAGCCAAACGGTATCAGCCAAACAGCCATGAGTTTAGCTTGTTTCTTCGCTTGCTGGTTGGGGTCAATTAAGCCAAATTCATCAGCCGTTTTGTAGCCGCGGCCCAAAATGCTGACTTGCTTCATGGGTAAGCCTTCTTTTTCGAGGGCGCAATAGGCAGCTTCGGCTTGCATTCGATCGGGCAATACGGCGATAAGATAATTCATTGACAATAATTCCTGATAGTTAGGCTTCAATACCCGGAATTCATTATAGCCTGAAAAGACTTGCTAGCTAAGGAATTGGACGTTTTTCAGACGATCGCTCCCATTCGATCGCCCGCAAAGGTAAAATATTTCTCGCAAAAACGACCGACCTTGACCGAATACAGATACAATTCAAACTGCACAAAGGCAAGCTTGAGCTGAGCTGTTAGATTCTGCTCTAAGTCATAAGTCTCAACTTTGAGCTCGCCAACGCTCGGCCTATTTTTACTATTGCACTCAATTGCTTGCTATGCCTAAAGTTCTAGTATCCGATCCGATCGACCAAGCCGGTATTGACATCCTCTCCCAAGTCGCACAAGTTGACGTGAACACAGGGCTTTCAGCCGAAGAGCTCGTGCGAATTATTCCAGATTACGATGCTTTAATGATCCGTTCTGGCACCCAAGTTACCAAAGAAATCATTGAAGCCGGAAATCTACTAAAAATCATCGGTAGAGCGGGCGTTGGCGTAGATAATGTCGATGTCCCCGCCGCTACCCGCAAAGGAATTGTAGTCGTCAACTCCCCCGAAGGCAACACGATCGCAGCAGCCGAACACGCGATCGCCATGATGCTATCGATGTCCCGCCACATCCCGGAAGCCAACGCCTCCGTCAAAGGCGGTAAATGGGAGCGCAACCGCTTTATCGGCGTAGAAGTTTACAAAAAAACCCTCGGTATCGTCGGTTTGGGCAAAATCGGCTCCCACCTCGCCACCGCAGCCAAAGCAATGGGCATGAAACTGCTCGCTTACGATCCCTTCATCTCTACTGAAAGAGCCGAACAGTTGGGCTGCCGCTTGGTAGAGCTCGAACTGTTGATGCGCGAATCCGACTACATCACCCTGCACATCCCCAAAACGCCGGAAACTCTGCACTTAATTAACGCTGAGGTGCTGTCGAAGATGAAGCCCACGGCCAGGATCATTAACTGCGCCAGAGGTGGCATCATCGACGAAGCAGCCCTCGCAGAAGCTATCAAATCAGGTCAAATCGCCGGTGCAGCGATCGATGTTTACGAACATGAGCCGCTGGAAGCTGATTCTCCATTGCGGAATGTCGGGCAAAACATCGTGCTGACGCCTCACTTGGGAGCTTCTACGGCTGAAGCTCAGGTGAATGTGGCGATCGATGTTGCCGAACAAATTCGTGATGTGTTGTTGGGACTGCCGGCGCGATCGGCTGTTAACATACCAGGAATCTTCCCAGATTCGATCGAAAAACTCAAACCCTACCTGCAACTCGCCGAAACCCTCGGCAACCTCGTCAGCCAGCTAGCCGGAGGCCGAGTCGATTACCTCAACGTCCAACTCCAAGGCGAATTGGCCAGCAACCAAAGCCAGCCCGTAGTCGTCGCCTCCCTCAAAGGCCTGCTCTCCCAAGCCCTGCGAGAGCGCGTTAACTACGTCAACGCCAGCATTGAAGCCAAAGAACGCGGAATTCGCGTCGTTGAAACCAGAGACGCCTCAATCCGCGACTACACAGGCTCTCTGCGCCTCTCGGCCAAGGGAAGTCTCGGCGAACACACCGTAACAGGTGCAGTCCTTGGCGAAAGCGAAATTCGGATTACTAGCGTTGACGATTTCCCAGTCAACGTTTCCCCGACTAACCATATGCTGTTTACCCTGCACCGCGATATGCCAGGGATTATTGGCAAAATTGGTTCCCAATTGGGCAGTTTTAATGTCAATATTGCCAGTATGCAAGTAGGCCGTAAAATCGTGCGAGGCGATGCGGTGATGGTTTTGAGCCTGGATGACCCTCTACCAGAGGGCATATTGGCCGAGATCATGAAAGTCCCTGGGATTCGGGATGCTTACACGGTGAATCTTTAAAGGATTTTAGATTTTTTAGGTTCCCCAATCTAAAATCTAAAATCGTTAAACGGTAACTTTTTAAAGGATTTGAGATTTTAGGTAGCCCCAATCTAAAATTTAAAATCTAAAATCTAAAATCGTTAAACGGTAACTTTTTAAAGGATTTTAGATTTTAGGTTCCCCAATCTAAAATCTAAAATCGTTAAACGGTAACTTTTTAAAGGATTTGAGATTTTAGGTAGCCCCAATCTAAAATTTAAAATCTAAAATCTAAAATCTAAAATCGTTAAACGGTAACTTTTTAAAGGATTTGAGATTTTAGGTTCCCCAATCTAAAATCTAAAATCGTTAAACGGTAACTTTTTAAAGGATTTGAGATTTTAGGTAGCCCCAATCTAAAATTTAAAATCTAAAATCTAAAATCGTTAAACGGTAACTTTTTAAAGGATTTTAGATTTTACGTTCCCCAATCTAAAATTTAAAATCTAAAATCTAAAATCGTTAAACGGTAACTTTTTAAAGGATTTTAGATTTTACGTTCCCCAATCTAAAATCTAAAATCTAAAATCGCTAGACGGTAACTCTTTGAAGGATTTTGGAATTTAGATTTTGGATGCAAGGACTGATAATTAGTAATGGGTGATTGGTCATTGTTAATTGGCAAAAAAGCTGGAATTTTTATATTAGTCAATCCTCATTCCTCACTCCCCAGTTCCCAGTCTTCAGTTCCTGACGGGCCAATCTAAAATCTAAAATCTAAAATCTAAAATAGTCATGGCACATAGCTGGTGGGAAATTAGAATTCTTTGCGATCCGGCGCTGGAAGATATCATCTTTTGGCGTATGGAACAATTTAATTGTCGCGGGACTGCGACTGAGATCAAAAGTAATTCCTGCCTGATTTCGGCTTATTTGCCCGAAGAACAGGCCCGATTGCTGGATTTGGCCGCCCTGTCTCTATGGCTGCGCCAAGATGCTCTGTGTGCAGGTGTGCCCGTACCTGCGATGCAGTGGAATTTGATTGAAGAGGAGGACTGGGGCAGCAGTTGGAAGATGCACTGGCAGCCTCAAGAAGTGGGCGATCGCTTTTTAATTAATCCAGCTTGGCTCCCCATACCGACTGATATCGATCGCGTTGTCTTGCGTTTAGATCCCGGTGTCGCTTTCGGTACGGGCGCTCACGCTACGACTCAACTGTGTTTGGAGTCGCTGGAAATGCGTCTTGGTTTTGATGACAAAGAATGTGTAGTTGCTGATATCGGCTGCGGATCTGGTATTTTGTCGATCGGCGCCGTTTTGCTGGGCGCGACAAAGGTTTATGCTTTGGATACAGATCCTTTGGCAGTGCGATCGACTATCAGCAACCGACAACTGAACCGCATTAACCCTCAACAGTTGGTTGCAGAGCTCGGAAGTGTCGATCGGCTCATAGAAATGACCGGCGGCCCGATCGACGGTTTGATGTGCAATATTTTAGCAGAAGTAATCATAGATTTGATACCGCAGTTCACCGCCATTAGCAAGCCGACTACTTGGGCAGTTCTCAGCGGCATTTTGCTCGACCAAGCTAAACCAATCGCAGACACTCTCGAACAGCACGGCTGGATTGTCGCTACTCTCTGGAAGCGCCAAGATTGGTGCTGTTTCAATATTCGGCGCAGTTAATAATTAGTCATTAGTCATTAGTCATTAGTCATTAGTCATTAGTCATTAGTCATTAGTCATTGGTCATTATACCAATTTAAAAAAACATTGCTACAACAAATAAATTAGAGGTTTTTACCCCTAGGGACACGGCACTGCCGTCTCCGGAAATTCATGATAATGACAGATCATTTATATGTGCTTAATGTAGCAAGAATTGGTCAAAATGGTATTAGTTATTGGTCATTATTTATTGGTCATTAGTAGGGTGAGTCAGCTACCAGAATTCAATCCACAATTAGTAAAACATTGGGTGACGTACCTTAAAGCATTTGAGTTGGATACCAATTGCAGCATAATAATTAAACAGTAATTAGACCGCGAACGTAAAACAATACAGAAGTAATTAAGTAAAAACAATTCACCAAAATCATCAATATCTTGCCAACATAAGACTCAACAAAACCAAAAACATGGTAACTTGATAGCATCACCAACAACATTTCGACCACAGAAACAATTGACCCGTAGTGATTCCGATCCCAATAAGAAATCGGACTGATAAAACGGTAATTGCTAAACGGGAAAAAGTGCCTGTGAGCATCATCATTATGCAGCGGTAAATCCCCCAAAGAGTGCAAAACCATACTCAAAAACATAATTTGTAGATTTTGCCAGCCAAAGTAATAAGCAATTAGCCAGCCCATCACCGCTAGCGGAATTGAATGAAACAAAGCAACAACATTTTGGTTAAAAGGCTCATAGTATGCTTCCGACCAGATTTTAGCTTCCGGCAAGCGAGCAATGTACTTCGCCCAAAAGTAAAATAAAAATATCGGCAGATCCGGTAAAATTCCGCCGATCGCAATAATCAGATTAAATTGCGGCAGTTCCGGTTTACCCAGAATAGCCAGATTGATAATAGCGTGGCTGGGAGTTTTCATGACACAAAAATGCACAATTGGTTTGTAGTGAGGACTTTAGTCCTTCCAAAAGAGGACTAAAGTCCTCACTACGAACCTAACTTTATCGTTGGTAGCCAAAAGAGGACTAAAGTCCTTACTACGAACCTAACTTTATCGTTGGTAGCCAAAAGAGGACTAAAGTCCTTACTACGAACCTAACTTTATCGTTGGTAGTAAGGACTTTAGTTCTTTCAGAGCAAAGTGAAGTCCTGACTACGAATCTACAAGAAAGGTTGCAGTCGATCGATCAACTGCGCCGGTTGCAATACTCCCTCGATGCGATCGACCTCAACACCATTCTTAAACAGCACCAAAGTCGGCAAAGCATAAATGTGATGCTGCGACGCCAACTGCTCGTACTTATCCGTATCAATCTTAACAACCATCAGCTTATCTTTCGTCTGACCGCTCACCTGCTCCAAAATCGGCACCATCATCTGACAAGGCCCGCACCAAGTAGCATAAAAATCTACCAGTACAGGCAACTCAGAGCTCGATAGTAACTCCTCAAAACTGTTGAACTGTTTTTGAACTGCCATTTTAAAAATGTGGTAAAGGGACGCCCATTATACCCGAAGGGTTAACGAGTAGGGACTTGTGACAACTGAACTCGGTAAGTCAGTATAAATTTTTTTGGTTCTGGATCAATTTTAGGGCAGAATTCTGTGAGCGTAGATTTGCGAGGACAGAATTATGGAATTATTGCCAGAGTCATATCAGAGATTGCGGGGTAAAGTTGCCGTCGTCACCGGTGCATCCAGGGGCATCGGCCGCGCCGTCGCCTTAAGCTTAGCAGCAGAAGGCGCTAAAGTCGCTGTTAACTATGCGAGTTCCAGCGCTGCGGCTGATGAAGTCGTAGCAGAAATCATCGCAGCGGGCGGAGAATCTGTCGCCCTTGCAGCAGATGTCTCCAAAACTGACCAAGTAGATGCACTCATCAGCAAAGTCATGGAAAAATGGGGACGGATTGACATTTTGGTGAACAATGCCGGCATCACCCGCGATACTTTGCTGCTGCGGATGAAGCTAGAAGATTGGCAAGCCGTGATTGATTTGAATCTCACCGGCGTATTTTTGTGCACAAAAGCTGCCAGCAAAATCATGCTGAAACAGCGCAGCGGCCGAATTATTAATATTGCTTCGGTTGCCGGTCAAATGGGAAATCCCGGACAAGCTAATTACAGTGCGGCAAAAGCTGGAGTAATTGGATTTACTAAAACTGTGGCGAAAGAGTTGGCGAGTCGCGCAATTACTGTGAATGCGGTTGCACCTGGATTTATCACCACAGATATGACAAAAGATGTCAAATCTGATGAGATTTTAAAGTACATTCCGCTGGGAAGATACGGCGAAGTTGAGGAAGTTGCGGGGATGGTGAAGTTTTTGGCAGCGGATGCGGCGGCGGCCTATGTTACCGGGCAGGTTTTTAATGTTGATGGTGGCATGGTGATGGCTTAGATTGGGGCATTTTTAACCGCAGATGCACGGGGATGAACGCGGATATCTGCGGTGCGATTAATAGACCTCTTGCAAAAATCTTTTTTATCAACTTTTGGAACGGGCTCTTCGGCCCGTTCCACATAAAAAATATCTTTGTGGAACGGGCCGAAGAGCCCGTTCCTAACTATTTTTGCAAGAGGTCTAATCACAATAAGTAAGGTTCGTAGTGCGGACTTAAGTCCGCAGCCGGAGGGCGGACTTAAGTCCGCACTACGAACCGTTTTTCATGGTAATCGACCGGAAATTATATCATTGGCATAAGTCCCGGCCGGAGACGGCAATGCCGTTTCCCTACAAATTAGATTGTTTAAGTTCCGTAGTAGCAATTTTTTTCATAATTGGTATAAGTTTTACAATCCAAATAATTTCCTTATCCAATTTCGCACCGCAGCAAAAGAACGCTTTAATCTCTTGACAAAACTCTGCCAAATAGAACTTCTCTCAACCTCGGAAATCTCCTCAATTTCCACGGGTATCGGTGGCATCCCGACAACTTCGTAAAGCGGATATTCGCCGCTCTTTCCGGGGATTTTAACTGATACGCGCTGGTTGACGATCGCCAAATCCTTGATTTCCTGATAAGTCTCCTCGGAAATCAACAGACTTGTGCCCACTTGCTTGTTCGCAGATTCAATCCTGCTGGCCAAATTCACCGCATCCCCGATCGCTGTAACCGACTGATTTTGCTCGGCCCCCAGATTCCCCACAACCACCAAACCGCAGTGAATCCCAATCCCAATCCGCAATCGGTGACGGTATAAAGTCTCAAAATAGGGATTGAGTTTCTCTAGTTCCTCCAGCATATCCACCCCAGCCCTCACCGCTTGTTCCGCCGCCTTGTCAGGATTTTCTAACCCAAACAGCGCCATAAAACCGTCGCCCATATAATTATTAATCATCCCGCCGTTGCGGTTGATCGCATAACCCATTTTTTGGAAATAGCGATTTAAAACATAAATTACATCGTAGGGTAACAGCGATTCTGCAAACGGCGTAAACCCTCGAATATCGGCAAACAAAATTGCAATTTTCTTTTCTTGACCCACCGGAGCATGAATAAACTTTCCGGCCATTTCGTCGTTAAATGATTCCAAGTCTTCAGAATCGATCGCCAGTCGGCGCAAAATCACCTTCCCGCCCGCCACCTGTGTCTGACACGCCAGCCTAATTTCCGGCTCTAGACGCAATTTTTTCGCCAGCTCATCTTCCGCTGAATTGCGGGGCGAGCAAAATTCCAAACCTTCGACAATCAAGACGCGACAAGTCGAACATCGGGCGCTACCGCCGCAGATGTGGGTGTGGGGAATGCCTGCCCTCCGCGAAGCTTCCAGAATTATATCGTCGTCGTCTATCTCGATCGCGCGATCGTCCGGCAGATAGTGAATATATGGCATATATGGCGCGTCTAGCGTTTGTAGCGATCGATCTCGCGGACATCTGTTATTGCAGCGAACTTGTATGCAAACCCGGTTTTTCGATATTTTTTCTGCATTCCCTGATTTATTCAGTTTGACACTCTCCGCGCTCTGGGCGACGGAGATTCTTAATTCAGCGACTGACCTTTAAGCACCGTATCTCTTGCGAGCAATCTTCAAACCTTTCAACCGTGAACAAACACCAATTGACGAGCCTGATTTACAGCAACCCCAGAGGGTCTATCTCCAAAAGCGTACTAGGATACGACCTAGAGTTTGGGCGTGCCCCGCCCTACTTGATTAATGAAACCAAATTATGTATTTTCTGGTATGAGAATGCGGTGATTCTCTAGCTCTGTTTTACAAGGTTTTCGCTACCCTTTTTTGTGCTTTTCTGAAGCTTTCAGGTTCAAGGGTGCCGACTCAAAGCCGCTTCACAACCGCCCACCTTGGGAATTTCAACCACTTCTATTTTAACTTAAAGCCGTGCTAAAAGCACAGGGTTTTAGACCCAACTTTCCGATAAGTGGCGATCGACACTTGCTCCCCCTGCCCTCACCTCAACGGCTAAACAGACACCAGTTTAAAAAATAACCCAACTGTAGCCCCGCACTCCGCGAGCCAAACCAGACGCCCATCATTAAATTCCCAATTCTGCAATCTCAAATCTAGAATGCTATGGCTCAGCCTTAAATAGGCGATCGCACGCTGAAAACAGCCCTATTCAATTCCCCAGTAAATGCTGTGGGGTAAATCTCAAATCCTAAATGGACTGACATAATTCTTAATCAATTGAGCCTAGCCTCAAACCCAATAAATTCGTTGTTCAATTACCTGCAACAGCCCTATATTTTCACTATTTTTTAAATCATGATAACTTTCGCTTTGCTACGAGGCTTTGAGTTCGGGATGAAGCTAGACTCCCGAATGCGATAATCCCTGAGGTTGGAAAGCTGCAACGAATATCAGCAACATAAATCGAAACTGTCCGGAGCGCCATTAGCCCTCGCAGAACTATGATTGTACGCAGTTCTATTATACAGTCACAAGACTTGATGCCTGCACTCCCCACTTGTGGTAATTGCTAAAACTATTTTACTACAAAACAAAGGTAAAAGTTAATAAATCTTAAAAATCATGAAACCTTCCCTTCCTCAAGACGATAGCAACAAACAACAGCGCAGCGATTACTTAAATCAGCAGCAACAAGCTTATCAGTTTGACTTTAACAGTTTGTCGCCTTTGGCATTATTAAAAACTGTGCCAGCGATTGAGAATTTTTCGAGCGACTATATTGGAGAACGGATAATAGCAACCTCTGAACTTGCTATAAATATGTTGGCCGTTCAAGCGAGATCGTTTCTAGATCCTCTCGACGAGCTCCAAGACTATGAAGACTTCTTTCCCGTATTCCGGCTGCCTCAAGTTGCCAAGACTTACCAAACCGATCGCTCTTTTGCCGAACAGCGCTTATCCGGGGCAAATCCGATGGTGCTTCGCCTCTTAGATCCCAGCGACGCTCGGGCAGAGACGATCGCCAAAGTGGCAGCCGCACAGCCATTATTGGAACTCCCCAAACTGTTGCGAGATAAATGTATTTACGTTGCCGATTACACGGGTACTGATGGAAACTATCGCGCCCCTGCTCGAATTCAAGGAGGAACCTATGAAAAAGGCCGGAAATACTTGCCGAAACCCCGTGCTTTCTTCGCTTGGCGGTGGACGGGAGTGCGCGATCGCGGCGAAATGGTACCTATTGCCATTCAACTAGATCCTAAACCGGGCAGCCATATCTACACGCCTTCAGATCCGCCGCTCAATTGGTTGTTTGCCAAACTCTGCGTGCAAACAGCAGATGCCAATCACCACGAAATGAGCTCGCATTTAGGTCGAACTCATCTGGTTATGGAACCGATCGCGATCGTCACAGCCCGACAGCTAGCTGAAAATCATCCCCTCAGCTTACTGCTCAAACCCCACTTTCGCTTCATGTTGACCAACAACAATCTCGCACGCACTCAATTGATCGCCCCTGGAGGCCCCGTCGATGAGTTGCTGGCAGGAACCTTGCCAGAGACAATAGAAATAGGTAGAGAAGCTTGCACTAACTGGAGCCTAGATCAATTTGCCTTCCCGGCGGAACTAAAAAATCGCGGCATGGAAAACACAACTCAATTGCCTCACTATCCTTACCGAGATGACGGATTGCTGCTGTGGAACGCGATTAAAACCTTTGTCTCCGGCTATCTCAAATTCTTTTACCCGACAAAACAGAAAATTACTGATGATAGCGAACTGCAACGCTGGGCGCAAGAATTATCCTCCAAGACTGGAGGTAAAGTCAAAGGAATGCCGCCGCGCATTGACGATGTTCAACAATTGATTGATATTGCCACCACAGTGATTTTCACCTGCGGGCCGCAGCATTCTGCTGTGAATTATACCCAGCATCAATACATGAGTTTTGCCGCCAATATGCCTTTGGCTGCCTACCGCGACATTCCGGGAATTACCAAGTCAGGTGTTCCGGAAGTAATTACGGAAATAAATATTCTCCAGTTGCTGCCACCATTCAAAAAAGCTGCCGAACAACTGCGGATTCTGTTTACTCTGTCAGCTTATAAATATGACCGCTTGGGTTATTACGATCGCTCTTTTCGAGACCTCTACCGTGCCACCTTCGACGAGGTTTTTGATGGAACTCCGATCCCACAGTTGGTCAGGCAATTCCAGCAAGATTTGAATGTGGCCGAACAGAAAATTGATGCCAACAATAAAAAGCGATTAGTGCCATATGTTGCTCTCAAACCTTCTTTAGTGATCAATAGCATCAGCATCTAATACCGAATCTGCGTGAAAAACCATAGATCAACCTCAGTAATTTTTCACGTGAGAATATTATCTCCGCTCAATTCCGTAAAAAAGGTTTGTAGTGCGGACTTCAGTCCGCATTCATCAACCTTGACTATTAGTCCTCACGACAAACCCAATATACAGCAATACGGTTTACTTAAGACTGTTCAGTCTATAAAATCATGTGAAAAATAAACACTGCGATTGCTTCGCGGGTACGCTCGCAATGACAAAAAAACTTTAAGTGAACCGTATTGCAATATACAGCTCAATTCCGTAAAAAAGGTTTGTAGTGCGTCCTGGCGTCCGCATCCATGAAGCTTGACTATCATTTGTCAGTACAAACCAATATTAAAACATAATATAACTGTGTAAAAGCCGTAGGTGTGCAGTGCAAACCTACGGCTTTTTAAACATCGTTAAATTAGCCTTTGTATTCTTCCAGAATACTGCAATTAACTGATATTTTTCCTAGGGAATCAGTGAAGGTAACTTCATCTTTGTAATGCCGCGGCGTTTCCCTCAGCAACCGCCAAGCTTCCCCAGCATCGATTAAATTCATCCGCTGGGGATAGTGAATTTCTAACAACTCTTGCACCATTGGGTAATAGTTTGAGTTGATGCTGGGGAAAATGTGGTGCTCTGTGTGGTAAGAGAAATTGAAGTGCAGCAGGTCAAATATTTTAGGAACCCGCAACGAAGCACTATTGATCAGCGGATCGTTAATGCTAGTCATCCGACAACCCATATGGTTGGTAAAGATGTAAAACATTGCTCCTGCATGACCGATCGCGATCGGCAAAATGTATGCCAGAGTAACTTTAATCGGGTTAAAGTCTAGGTAGAACAAGATGCACAGATGAATTGCCAAGATGCCCAAACACTCTAGGGCGATCGTCAATCTATCTTTTTTGCTAACTGTAAAGGCAGCCGGCACGTAATCCACAGATTTATCGTTGAATAACAACACCGAGGACACGTTGCGGAAGTTATGCACCGCCCACGATCCAGCCATCCCGACAATCAACCACAGCGGATTGACTTCTACCGAGGGTACAAATAGATTTTGAATCCATTTTCCCCAAGTATCCGGCTGTTGGTGCAGGTAATTGCGATCGGGGTCTGCTAGGGAATTGGTGGTATTGTGGTGTACTAGGTTGTGCAGCGATTTCCACTGAGTAGGTGGCATCAATAGCATACTTAGGCCCAAAAAGGCGATCGGATAAGTCAGGGCAGACTTTTTCTGAACGCTGCCGTGCATCAAATCGTGGGAGCTAAATAGCAAAACTATGATACTATTGCCCATAATCGCGGCTAAAGGTAAGTAAAGCCATAAAAAATAGACAGGCCAGCGATCGAGATTGTCGGCAATTCCCCATCCCAGCAAGAGAATTCCCAGATTGATTAACAGGATTGCTAACTTGCTAGAGTCTGGTTCAAAGGCCTCTGGCGGCAGCAGCGGACGCAATTTTTTAATGTATGCCGATTGGTGAATTAGCGTTTCGCGATCGACTGTCTCGTCTAAAGAAATGAGCGTTTGTTCAGAATTCATTGTTTGCTAATAACACCGTAATTTCAGTCAGATTGTTTTTCCTGTTTTAATTATATCTGGTTTGGGATAATTTAGAACGAGCAAATTTTTTAGGAGAAATACAAGTTTTTTCCGAATATTTTCCCTATCCTAAAAACGTAATTAGTAAAAAATTGTAATTATTATCTATTTTGATAGCAATCAAATCTAGTCGCCACAAAATCTCCTATTCTTAGAGATTTTGCAGATAATACCAATTAAAAAAATCCCTGCTACAATAATCTTAATTGAGGAAGGTTTAGTCAAATTATGTCGCGCTGGTGCGTCGGTGGGTCTATTTTTCGTATTTTTTTGCTATTAATCGCGACGACACACCCTACGAATATTGTTACATAGATTGTTCGCGCTTGGTATAATATCATCTCTGATCTTATGTCCGCTCAATTACCATCACACAGACGGATCTCGAATTTTGTTGCGGTTAATCGCTCGAACACGATATCGTTCCTTACGACAAAAATTATCAAATAAAGATGCCATGCCTGAAATTATATTCAACAGCAAAGCCGCCGGATGTAAGTCACTAAAATAGTCCGTTTCCTTGAACAATTTCTTTAATTGTTGTGAGTGTATCTAAACCAATTAATCCCCGACGATAACCTTTTTGGTTGGACATTCCCAAAAATATCGCATCTCCGCGATTTTGATAGCGCCAAAACCGAGGCGAGGCATTAATGAATGTTGAGGCACTGTTCACATCCAACGCAAATTGGCGGCTTTCTAGGTAAGATTCTGTGGCGATGGCGTCAGCGTGGCCGCTACTGTAGCGGTTGATCCAGCCGATCGCAATTTCTAAACTATCGACAACTTTAAAGGCGATGGTTTTGTTTAAATACGGTTGAGTCCACTCGTAAGGTTCAGCCAGCTTCAACTCGGGGAAATCTGCTATCAAATCGGCGTCGGCGCTAATTTGAAAGCCTTTTTCTTTTAAACTGTTCCACAGCCTGACTAAGGAAGAAGGCTTTTGATTGCGATCGATCAGGACTTTCTCGATCGCATTTACCGGATCGGGGACGCTTTGATGGCTGTCCAAAATCATCCACCTTGCCATCTCCAAACTACCAGTCGGCGACCAATACAGGTAGCAATTGCCCATTGCCGATCGCAACACGGGCGCCGTGCACAGCCTCACCACCTGCTGCACCAAACTCGGCCTGCCGTAGGGAATAATTAAATTGAGATATTGGTCTTGAGTGACTAAATCCCGAATCGAAGCGCCCCGATCCGGCGGCAGTACCTGCAAGCATCCTGAGGGCAAACCAACCTCATCGATCGCCGACATCAAAGCTTCTCCAATTACACCATTAGTTTGCCAGCTTTCGCTGCCACCTTTGAGAATCAAGCTGTTAGCGCTTTTGAGACACAAACCGGCCGCGATCGCCCCTAACTCGGGAAACGCCTCGTAAATTAAGGCGATCGCGCCCAGCGGCAGCGATTGACAGTACACTTGACAGCGATCAACTTGATAAGAAGCATTGATCACCCTGCCGATCGGATCTGGCATTTCCCCCAAGCGTTGCAGAATTTGGACAGTTGTCTTAATCCGTTCCGGTGTCAGCTTCAGCCAGTCCACAATCAACTCGGGAATCGCCATATCGCGACTGGCTTCGAGATCCAGAGTATTCGCTTCTAAAATGTCATTTTGTCGGCGTTTGAGCGCGATCGCCATCGCTTGCAAAGCAGCAGCGCGATCGCCACTCTTTGTCGCCGCCAACTCCAAAGAAGCTTGATAAGCGCGGCGGGCGACATTTGCCCCATCTGATGAATGACTAAAATCCTGTATTATCATCTAGCTAACGCCTGTAAGCCAGCCATACCATCAGCGCCGGCAGCATGGCTAGCAGCACGGCGACCATCGCCCACAGTATCACATTCGGGCCCGGCGAGTGTAGCGCCAGGGGCAACCAAATCACTAGCGGCACCAAAATCATCCCCAGAGCCAGCGGCAAGTAGTGCGCCTTCAAACCCGGATGCGCCCTGTGCCACTGGTTCCCCGTCCACCGCCAAGCCTGCTTGTAAGGATAGTTCGTTGATAGTTGCTCGATGACGTGTCCGCTTTCGTCCAATACGAATATTTGCTGACAGCGGTTGCAGCCAAAGGCTTCTGTAAGCGTGATGGGAACGATACGGCCCCGGCGCCGGCAAGGGCAGGGGTACTCATCGTTCAAGTCAATTTTTAGAGCTTTTTGAGATGGCACGAGCGATCAGATAAAAAAAGCGTTTGTGCAAAAATAATCGTTAACATATCGACTAAATCAAACTTGTCTGTGCTGCTTTTTTCAGGCTTTCAACTGCCTGTGGCGAGCGATCGCCCGATCGGCAATTTTCACTTACAAGTTCTGGTTTCAATTCTACCACTAACTGAGCTATTCTCAACAACCGTTAGGAGTATGTCGCACAGCTTCTCTATCTACTTTGCGAGCTTTTTTATTTTACTCGACTTTTTAAAGCGGGTGACGCGATTCGAACGCGCGACATTCACCTTGGCAAGGTGACGCTCTACCACTGAGCTACACCCGCATTTCCTGCGGTCTTAACAATATTCTCTTAGTTCTGAGGATTTGTCAAGTGTTTTTTGTAAGTTTTTTTCAGAAACTCAGTCAAAGCGCCTCAATGCCCCTCCCAGCCTGAAATTGCCTGGCCCAGATTCTTAAATAAATCAGTAATTGCATTGGTTTTGACCGCCATCCGGCACAGGGCAAAGCTACAATCGAGCTGCAATTGTGGGAGAACACTGCTCATGTCAGACTTAAATCGCGGAATCATGAAGTTCAAGGGAGCTGACAGCCCGATCGTCATCGCCATTTCGGCGATCGTCATTGCTGGCGGAATCGGCTGCCTCATCTGGTGGGCGCTGCAATCAGCCTACGCCTTCAGCTAACAGACTGCTCAAACCTAAAAATTAGAAAGCATTGCTCGGAAGACAGAATATAAGCAAATTCTGTCTTCTGTATTTTTTGGCCATTAGACAGCGCTTGCCAAACAGTTGTAGGGTGTTTATCCTGGTCTTGATGACGGTTTTATACTCGTAACTTAGTTAATATGCGATCGATTCTCTCAACCGTAGCTCTTCTTTGTTTAGCCACCCCTGCTTTTGGCACAACCTGCGAAGAAAGCTTTCAAAAAAAAGGGGACTTTTTCAATGGCGCTGCATTTTCGGCGCGTGTTCAGGTTGAGGGGTTAACGGTAGAGAAAGCATTTTCCCAATTGCGACCCATTTTAGCCCGCGAGGGCATCAAGACTGTCAGCACCGATGTAAGTATGGGTACGATGAAAGCAGAAAATCCTGCAACAGCATTTCAGCGTGCTTTGCCGATCGATGTATTTGCCTCACAAGATGGCAATCTATTAAATGTAGAGATGATTTTTACTCTTCCGAGTGGGGTGGGTGCCAGCAGGGACACTGTGAAGAAATACTTGTGTGGTGCGCTAAATCAATTGTTGCCCAAAAGTACCAGCACAAATAATTCTGCGACGCCACAACTAAGTTCGGCATTGCGTTAAGTTCGATCGCTCTTTTTGAAACTATCTGCGTTAATCTGCGGTTTCCTCTATCTGCATCAACGATTGAAATATCATTGCCGACGATCGATAAATCTGCTGCATTTGATCGCCCCTTCCCAATCATATAGCGGTTCTCAAGCGTGGTGAGGATAGCCCTATGCCCTATGCCCTATGCCCTATGCCCTATGCCCTATGCCCTATGCCCCATGCCTTATGCCGGATAGTACCTCATCTTTCTGAGACTCGGCTATATCTACTCCCAATCAATCAGCGATCGCACTCCTGAGCTAGCTCAATTGCTTCAGAGCGTCCCATAGATTTCCCCGAGCGACTACTTTTGTAGTATACTTGTAATGCGAGCGCCATCGCGCGCAGTTATCAGACTCAAGTGTTTACAAGGGTTGTATCGCAACAGAAATTTATGGCAAGTTTTCGGGACATCCTTAAATACTACACCCGCTACAGTCAAATCTCAGCTCTCAGCATCGGTGCATCCAGCCTGTTTGCGATCGCCGATTTAGCTGTACCCTACGCGATCGGGCAACTCTTAAACGTATTGTCGGGTCAACCTCCAGACATAATAACCCAAAAATCGATCGCTGCGATCGCCTCACTTACCCAACAGTCACCCAGCAAAATATTCTCGTTATCCGTCTTGCTGGGCTTGATTTTTTTTGTAACAGTCGCCAAAGCACCCATAGAAATTTGGGCGGGATATTGGTTTCATTGGGTAGTCCCCCTGAGAGCAAGGCGGGATTGGATGAAAAGAGCGATCGGCAAAATGCTCACCTTACCCTTAGAATTCTACGACGAAAACAACGCCGGTCGGATTTCCAGTCGTATCGCCAAAGGCATCACCAACCATACTTGGACATACCCAGAAATTGCCGCTGAATTCATCCCAGAAGTTGTGCGCTTAATCGGCATCTTTGCAGTTATCTGGTTAATTGAATGGCGCATCGGCTTATTAATTTCAGTTTCCTTCCTATTTATCCTCAGTTTCACTCTCAAAGGCCTCCAAGGGCTGACGCGGCGCGAAGAAATTTTGGATGAATATATCGAAAATACCGAAAGCCGCAACTCGGAAATTATCACCAACATTAAAACAGTCAAAGCTTTCGCCACTGAAACTGAAGAACTCAAAAGGCAAACAACCAGACTCGATCGCGAATTGAAAGTTGTAATAAACCGCATTCACAAAGGATACATCATCCTGGGGATATACCGACAAACAATCGTCCAGCTTTGCTTGTTTTCAGTTCTGGGTTTTAGCCTAGCCGCCACAGTCGCAGGTAAAATATCTCTGGGATATTTTGTGACGGTTTACACTTTGGCAAGTATGGCCTATTCCCAACTGCGTCCGATTAGCAGTATCGCCGAATTATTTGCCCGCCGCTATTCTTCAATGATCCGATTCCACGAGTTTATCCAGTTACCAGATGGTATAGATGCGGTGAATTTAGCAACAGAAAATGCTGCATCCGCGTCGCCCTATAGATTTAGCGGGAAAATTGAGTTTTGCGGGCTGACATTTGGGTACGATCGGCAAAAACCTGTTTTGCAGGATGTAAATTTATTGATTCATCCCCCGTCAAACCATAGCATTAGTCGGGCGATCGGGTTCGGGGAAATCAACATTAGTGAAACTGCTGTTTCGGTATTTCGAGCCAAACTCCGGCCGCATTCTGATCGACGGCGAAGATATTTCCAGTTTAAATGTCACTGGTTACCGCAAGCGTTTAGCCATTGTCCACCAAGAAGTAGACGTGTTTAACGGTACTTTGCTGGAAAATTTGAAATATGGAAATCCCAAAGCAAGTTTCGCGCAAGTTGAGGAAGCTTCCCGCATCGCCAGAGTTGACGAATTTGTGAACTTGTTGCCCCAAGGTTACTATACCGTTGTCGGGGAACGCGGAATGCGGTTATCCGGCGGTCAGCGCCAGCGGTTGGGGATTGCTAGGGCGCTGTTGGTGGAGCCGGATGTGTTAATTTTTGACGAGGCTACTTCTAGTTTGGATTACGAGTCGGAGCGATCGATCCAGCTAGCCATGCAGAACATCTTGGGTACGCGCACCACCATAATTATCGCCCACCGCCTGAGTACAATTCGCGAAGCCGATGCGATCGTCGTACTCGACGGCGGTAAAATCGTCGAAGTCGGCAGTCACGACGAACTCCTGAACCAAAAAGGCATTTACCGCCGCCTGCACTCGCTGCAAGAAACCGGCGAATTAATTAAGTAGGAATTCCCCCCGCTTCCAGACTTCGGGTGCAATAAGCACAGGTTCGTAGTGCGTCCTGGCGTCCGTCCGTAAAAAACCGGGTTTCATCAGTCCGAGTGCATCATATCGCCTCCGCTCAATTAACCACAGGCTAGGTTCGTAGTGCGGACTTCAGTCCGTTCTTAAGCTGCGGACTGAAGTCCGCACTACGAACCTAGCCTTGAAAGCTCTATGTTGCGGCTAATCATAAATGTAACTTATGCGTTCCGTTGTTAGTGAATAGAGTTTCAAATATCATGTTGCAAAACCAGAAGAAGGTGCTAAGGTGTTTAACTGTGGGTACAAATGGGTCGGTGCCCGAGCGGTTAATGGGGGCGGACTGTAAATCCGCTGGCTACGCCTACGCTGGTTCAAATCCAGCCCGGCCCACCACAATTCACATAAAAGTTAAAAGTTAGAAATTAAAAGTTGAAAACTTTAATTGAGGATTTTTAATCTTTTATGCCCGTGTAACTCAGGGGTAGAGTACCTCCTTGGTAAGGAGGAAGTCGCGAGTTCAAATCTCGCCACGGGCTTATTTTTCTAACCATGATGGCTGTGCCATTGAGAAATCTCACTCAATACTCTCGTTAACGGTTTCCACTCATTTTTCCCTCATCTCGCCCGTAGGTTGTTCCTAGGGTTTTTTAGTGTGGCGGCTCGATCGACACATCGCCCCCAATAAGACAGTCGCCACTCGGATCAAAGCTCGATCGAGCTGCGCCAGAAGGAAGATTTGCCGCCGTTTCCCCAACAGGGGCGATCGACCTTGAGGAATGGAGAAATCACCACAAATCAACGTTTAAAAGTCATTACGTACAAAAAAAATTATTCATTTCGGGCAATTGACAACTATATAGCCTAGTGAAAGCGTATATTTGAGAGCTTGAGCCGGGGCTGTGACTTGTAAATCACAGCCCCGGCCAAGTTAGGATGAGAATTATTAGTTTTTGTGGCTCTTGGCTAATCAGGCAATTTTTGCCCGTGACGCCCCTAGCTATGTTAGGAGAGGAAGCGGTACGCCCCGCCCCGCTTCCGAACCGTCGCCAAGACAAAAATGCTTGATGCCGAAGGTGTCTGCGGGGATGAGGTATTCAGCCGGAGTTGTTAAATATGAGTTTATCTTTTAAGCAGTTGACCCTTTATGTGACTTTGCTGTCAATTGGGGGAGGCATCGGCTGGTTGGGGAATCGCTATCTGCAAGACTCCAACAATCTAGAAACCGGATCTGTTTTACCTGTGGTGCGCCAGCAAATCCCGCCCTATGCGTCTCCTCCAATTCAGGAAAATCGCCCAGTCGATCGCACCAATCCCAATTTTATTGCTGAAGCAGCCGAAAAAGTCGGCCCGGCTGTAGTGCGCATTGACGCATCCAGCAAGGTGACGAATCAAGTGCCCGAAGCTTTCAAAAATCCTTTGTTTCGCCGGTTTTTTGGGGACAATTTGCCGCAGCCGGAAGAACGAGTCAAGCGCGGTACTGGTTCGGGGTTTATTCTCACTCCTGACGGACGCATCGTGACTAATGCTCACGTCGTCTCGGGGACGGATACTGTTAAGGTGACTCTCAAAGACGGCCGCGAGTTTGAGGGTAAGGTGCAGGGCGTAGATCCGCTGACGGATGTGGCTGTTGTGAAAATTAATGGTAAGGAATTGCCGCAGGTGGCTTTGGGTCGATCGGACAATATTGTACCGGGACAGTGGGCGATCGCGATCGGCAATCCTTTAGGTCTCGACAATACCGTGACTGTGGGCATTATCAGCGCCACCGGTAGAACCAGTTCTCAAGTCGGCATCCCCGACAAGCGAGTCCGGTTCATCCAAACCGACGCCGCCATCAACCCCGGCAATTCCGGTGGCCCTTTGCTCAACGACCAAGGCGAAGTCATTGGCATCAATACAGCCATCCGCGCCGACGCTCAAGGCTTGGGATTTGCAATTCCGATCGAAACCGCCAAACGAGTCTCCGACCAGCTATTCGCCAAAGGAAAAGCCGAACATCCTTATCTCGGCATTCAAATGCTGAGCTTGACTCCCGCCACCAAGGCAGAAGTTAACAAACAGTTCGACAATAAAATTACGATCGACAAAGGCGTAGCCGTGACGCGAGTCGTGGAAAATTCCCCCGCTCAAAAAGCCGACCTGCGTGCCGGAGACGTAATTCAAAAAGTTGACGGAATTGCGGTTAACAGCCCCGGAGACGTGCAGGAACGGGTGGAAAACACCGCTGTGGGCAAAGAACTCGAAGTAGAAATTAACCGTTCTGGTCAAGTTCAGAAACTTAAAGTACGTCCAGAGGCTTTTCCCTTATCCGGTAGCCCCGCCGGTGGTTAGGTAGCAGCCTAAGCTTTGCGAAGATGAATCTCATGCAGGATAGTCTTGGACGCAGAAACCGGGTTTTTTTCATCGAAATCCTCCCTCTATGGCTCGGATGTCTGTGATTAAAAACCCGGTTTTTTAATTCCCTGTCCGTTCAGGATTGTTTGTTTTTTGAACAACCTTCATCTTTCTCTCTTCCGGAACTCGTTGATTTTTTTACTTTTCTTTGGAAGAGTTTGGTTGAATCGAACTCGTGCTTGCTATATTTTCTTCTAGCTGCATCCTCTGCTCAATTTGTCTGAGAAAATAGCCTGTCATCATCGCTGAAGCTAGCAAACCTGCTAAGTTTTCGCGGTCTGTGGTAATTTGAACGTTAAAATTGTCTGAAGGCAAGACACCGACAAGTCCTTGAACGTTGTGAGAGATAATCTCTTTGATTTCTGGGCTGGCGGACTTGGCGATGCGGGCTAGAACCTCCGGAGATTGGTGTTGGAGGTACTTCAGAAGTGGATTGGTTGCGGTTTGTTGGGCATTGGAACTTTCAAAGTCAGGGTGAAAAACCATTTGGCGATTCTTAATTTCTGGCTTGCTACATTCTACTTCAAACTACTCGTCATTGCTTGGGTACAAATTTGCCTGAAAGTCAATTTGCAATTGTTTTGGGAGTTGATCCACTTGAAAGTACCGATGAAACTTATCCGTCACTTGGAGCCAATACGATCGCCCCTCTGTTGGCTTCCGCTTCCGCACGAAACCCATTTCCACCAGTTCCTGCACTTGTTGGTAAGCTCCTGAACCCCTCAAATTAACTAAATCTGGCTGCGCGATGCCGCCTTTGAGGGCGATCGCCGCCAGCGTCCGCAAAGCTCCCACACCTAATTCTGGAGGTATCAAAGTTTGCATTAAACTGGCAAACTCTTCTCTCAGTTGCAGGCTGTATCCCGTCGGCGTTTCCACGACTTCTAGGGCACTGTCGCGGCGTCCGGAGTCAGACATCAGTTCGATAATGGCATCTTCAGCGTCGGAGCGATCGCACTGGGCAATCTCAGAAATTTCTGCGATCGACACCGGCTGACCTTTGAGGTAAAGTATAGCTTCTATGGTTGTGGCTAAGCGAGTCATTGGAAAATTGGTAATTGAAACATTTAAGGAAGAACGGACAGACTACAAAGAAAGCAGAGCGCCGAAGTCACAAGAAAAAAAACAGCTCTTCCTTACTAAGAATAATGGGTTAAAAACCTCCTCTTTTTAGGGGGAAATAAAACAAAATTATTCACTGTTTCATCCTCTTCATTTTACCAGAGGTAGGTGTCAACCCAACGACTGCGCGGTAGCTGAGCGTAGCCGAAGCTGGGGGTTCTTGGGTCAACTGTCAACTATCAACTGCCAACTGTCAACGGTTACACCAACCACCGAGAGTGTCGATCAGTAAAGTAATTAAACCAAAACTTTTCAGTTTTATGACAATCGTGGCACCTCTATCCGCAGGGTCTGCACTGCGTACCTTAGCATTATAACTAGCACATTCAACCACTTATTTACCAAATTTCTGATTCTTCAATTTCAATTGGCAATCACCTATTTTGGCAGGTTAAAATTGGCGCATTCTGGCTGTCAACAATTAGCAATCAATCTAACTGTCGTCCAGTCAGTTCTACAAAAATATCCTCCAAATTAGAAGGACGAACCATCATCCCCGTCTTATCTTCTTTGGCATCCAGATATAAATTAGCTGCTTCCAAAGTCGGAAAAAACTTGTATTCCCAGCGATCGCCTATTTGCTTCATCACCAATCCTTGACCGTGTTCCTGTCGCAGTTGAGCCAGCGTTCCCAATTGAATCAACTTACCGCCGTCCATAATCCCGATGCGATCGCACAAATACTCAACTTCATCCATATAATGCGTCGTCAACAGCATCGTCATTCCCTGCTTGTTCAAGTCTAGAATAATTTCCCACAACCGGCGCCGCGTTTGCGGGTCTAACCCTACAGTTGGTTCATCCAAAAATAAGATTTGCGGCTCGTGCAAAAGCGCTCGGGCAATTTGCAATCTCCGCTTCATTCCGCCCGACAAAGTTTTAACTAAATCATCTCGCCTTTCTGTTAATTCTACATATCCCAACCACTGTTTAATCAACTGTTGCCGTTTCGGGTTGGGGATGTGGTGCATCCGCCCGTGAAACTCCATATTTTCCCAGACTGAAAGCTCAGTATCAACGCTGGTTTGTTGGAGCACAACGCCGATAGACTGTTTCACTTGCAAGCTTTGGCGCATCACGTCATATCCAGCTACCTCAATTTGACCGCTGCTGGGTTTAGTCAGGGTAGTCAGCATCCGAATAGTCGTCGATTTTCCAGCACCGTTGGGGCCCAGCAGCCCGAACATTTCTCCGGATTCAATCGCGAACGAAAGGTCATTGACAACAGGGATTTTATTGTATATTTTGCAGGCATTTTGCAGGGAAACAGCAGCAGTCATAGGTATTTTGGTATCAATTATTGCGATCGATTGAGAGCGTCAACTGGTATGTTTGTAAAACCCGGGGGTAAGTCTTCCAAAGCTAGGACTAGGTTTTACAAGTCCGCTGCGGGTTATGGAATATCGGCCCAGAGGTGATTGGTCTTAGAACGAACTGGAGTTGCGATCGGCTCTTCGCCAACTGCACGGCCCAATGCAGCACTAATTAGCAAACACACCAATAACACAACTTTTTTTTTCACGATCTTACCTGTTGCTACGACCGATTACCAAGCCTTACCTCAAAGCACTTTCTTTTATTCTACAGCTTCTAAATCCTCTAATTCTTGTGTAGACTGCCATCCAGCTTGCCAGAGCGATCGGTCTTTAAGCTGTTGGGCGTTCATCCAAAAACGGACATTCGGATCGCAAGATGCCACCATTTCTGCAAATACCCATTTACCTTCGTTTTTGCGGTTGACTACTTGAAAGTGGCGCCAGCCCCAAGTTTTTTGGTGGGAAGTCCATCGGGAACCAACTAAATAAGGAAATTTTTGTTTTTTAGGCACAGTATTTTGACAAAAAATATATGAGAAAGCAAGTTAATTGTCATAACTCGTTCTGTTTGATGGTATTAATCATAAATAAAAATTGCTCCCAATTTCAACCTTTATAGCCAATTAGTGGTAAAGAGCGTTGCCTGGTTCACACTCTTACTAGAAAGAATTGGTTTAAAGCCAATCCCTGTAAGGGAGAAATTAAAATCAGACTTTTCGTTGCTTCAATCCTCTTCCTTGCAGGTAAAGGTCGCTGACTCTTCTGTCAACCGTCAACTGTCAACTGTCAACTGTCAACTCTCCTCCTGTGCTCTTTCCCTCTAACATCACAGCTAAGCTCTATCCACAAGTAGATGCGTTTATTGTCACTGGTAGCCGTTACGCCCTGGGGGTCAAAATTAAGGGCAGTTCAGTGACTGCCCCTGTAATTAGTTATACCTATTGAATAGGGTTGATTTTTCCGCCGCTCCACAAATAGCAAATTTATGCAGCACTAGCTAAATCGTGAATCTCAAATCTAAAAGCAAATAACCCAGGTTATAGTTGTGTGCAATAATCCGTTCTGTGAAACTCAGTCAAAACTACTTTGCGAGCAGGTTTGGGGTTCACTTCCCGCCGGTACCAGAGCGATCGGCCGCTTGTTGTCCGCAGGCGTTTTTTGGGGCGCAACTCTCCGTAGAAACATTTTTTCAATCTCAATTGTGTCTTATTGATGCCGTACAGCTCAATAAAAAAGCACTTTTAAGCAAGATTGACTAATTTATGTGATGGAAGTCGCTAGTCCTTAATTACTTCCGTGTGAAGGCTTTTGACCCGATAAATCCAAAGGAAGTTGGGGAAGCCGGAGCCGCACCGCATTTGTTTGCAGCCAGAGAGTGATGGCGTGCTTCCGCTGTGGAGTCACGTACTCTCCGGGTCTGATCACGCCTGCACAGACGCCGATGTTTTTAATCAGGGTTTCTCGCTCCGATGAACTTGCACCCTGTAGCAACCTGACTTGGGCTTTGATAAAATCCACGTTCATAGCTGAAAGTAAAAGTAACTAAAGAACTCAGTTAAATAGCGATGCTTTGATTCCAATTGTAACTCTAAAAGCACTTGGTACGAATCAAATTGATTCAACATCCCCTATATGGGGATCGGGGCGTCTAGAGCTAGCCAACTTTATTTACTTTATCTGTTTTTGCTAGCAAAAGTGTCACTATGCTAGCAGTTTTGCCATAATTATTCATAGTTAAGAACTGTTACAAATTTGGCGCACCTCCCACAATAATGCAGAGTTTAGTGCTAAAGCTACTTTCCTATAGTCCGAAAGTTCAGCATTGTCTCCCGATCCTTGGTTTCCTAGGTTTTAGCCTCCCCCATTGGGAAGGGATCGATCGCCGAACATTCCTGTTCGATCGCCCCCTTGACACGCACACACTCTCAAATCACCCTATTAATTTCAATCCGTCCCTAGTGCCGGCTGTCGCCTATAACTTCAGGTATACGTATTGTTACGTGGGCTACCATCAGCCAGCAAGTTTTGATTGTTTTTTGTCAATCATATATTTTTTGTTTTTGTTGCAAATCCCTGGTTGGTGTTAATTAGGACAGCTTGATGATGTCCGCGCCAACCAAAACTTGCACTTGGCGAATCCCGAAATTTTGCGCTCCGTAGTGGTGAATCTGTTTTGGGAATTAATTGGGAACGATCGCACAGGAGAATTACCAGCAACTGCTCATTTTGTATAATTTATAACAGAGCAGTTTATCCTCACAATGTAAAAACCGCATAATTTCTCCAAGTATTCCATCTATTACTCGTTCCTAACAACCCAAAATATCAGTCAAAAAAATTAATGCGGTAATCCCTGGCCCGTCACCTGAAAAGTGGGGATTTTGTCTGCGTCGGGGTGGTGAATAGAAGTTATCTATCCCAATCTTTTAGTCAATAAAGTTTATATCTCATATTACTTAACTTGATAACCTTAAGTAATAAAGCACCAAATTTTTATTACTTAATATCTAAACTTTATTGAAAATTTTGTTAGTGATTTTTAGGCAGAAAATATCTAGCCAGCCATCCTTGCGGTCAAAAAACCAGGTTTTTGACTTAGGACTGGCAGGTTTATCGAGATCGGGTATCTGGTTTAAAGATATTAATCAACCCGGAGCTAGGAGAGCTTTAATTCTCCAAAAACGCATCGACCAGACAGATTAAATCGCCTGAAGCTGGCTGTGGGGAGGGAAAATGGTGCCTGAAGTTATTGCTTTAACAAATTGGATGTATCGCTCTTATATTGAAGTGTTAAGAGGTAGGGAGCGAGCTACGGATCTGATCAGAACTTTATACCTAAGATAATTTCCCGGTGGGAAGCCGGGAAATTATCAACTCAATCAACCTTTTTTCTGGCGTTGCAGCTTAGTTTTCCAAGTGGCGATCGCCGCCTGTGCTGTCTGATAACTCTTGGTACCAGACGGCACCAGCGAAGCAGCTTCAACAGCCTCTTTCAGCCTTCCCTGAGAACTCCGCAACTGAGCAATTTTCAGAATCGTGTCGCTCCACTCTCCAATCAACTGCTGTGCTTCTTCATACTTGGGCTGACCGGGCTTAATTTTATTCGCTTGCTGGATGCCTTTACTGTAAGATGAGGCTGCCCCGCGCTTAATTTGACTCTTCGCCGCCGATAGCAAAGTAGCATTTACTTGCTGCTCTTTGGCTAAATTATCCCACTGAGCGATCGCCTCTTTCGACTGATTGTAAACCGCCTTATTTACATCAGGCATCAATTTAGCCGCGCCGATCGCCCCCTGATAATCGCCCCGAGCAGCCCGCCCGTTAGCTATATCCAAAATCGTCAAACTCCAGCGCTCAATATCCTCCTGAGCCCGCGGGTAGAACGGATCGCTAGGCGGAATCGTTCTAGCCTTAACCACCGCTCTATTAAAACTAGAAGCCGAACCACCCTTGAGGAAAGTTTTCGCCTCAGCCCATACCTGCTGGCTCGACGGCGCCTGCTTGGTTCCACTCCCTGCTTGCACCGCCCGCGGTTGGTTTGGCACTCCACCACCAGCAGAGTTTTGCAGACCTGGGTTTTGAGCATTCTCAGCAGGCGATCGGGGGTCTCCTTCCTGCTGACCCATAAAAATCGATCTGTTGGTGACAAAAACACCCAACAGCAACACCAAAGCCGTAGCTCCACTCCACAAAATTAGCTGCTGTACAAACGATTTGTCAGAACCCGCGCTATCGACATCCTCCCGAGGCGGCAAGTTCGGTCGATCGCCCCCACCATCCGGCGCGACAGCATTCGACCGATCAAGCGGCGGCTTCTGCACCGGCGCATCAACCGCGTTGCGAGTAGCTTCAGGCAAATCCGTGCGAGCCTGTGCCGCCACCATTTGCGGGTGTTCGATCCCCTCGGCCGCACCAACTGTCATATTCCCGTTGCGTCCGGCCAACGCAGCAGCCGGCACCCCAACAGCATCCGGCAAAATCACCAAATGAGTCTTTCCTGGAGGATTGACCACCATCAAAGGTTGTTGTTTCGGGCGCAAATGATGGTCGCACAGTTCCGGGAGCCGATCGCTCAAAAAACGGTCTAAACCCTTAATCGTCAAACACTGTCCCGATCGCAACCCCTCTAAAAGCGCTGTCGTAAAAAATCCTTGACGCAAAGCCGAAGTTTCCCGTGAAACTTGATTTGGGCGGCAAGAAAGCACCGTCGGGATTTCCAGTTCTCGCGCCAGCTCGGCCGTTTGAGTGCCGATCGTTTCCCCCGCTTTCACAATCTGGCTGCGGTTCATATCTACCAGCACCAACACCGTTTCGGTAGGAGCGTTTTTCAGAGTATTCAACAACAACTCCACCGGAATCCCCGTACCCTGAATGTCAGCCGGATTCCCGTCAACCGGCATCAAATAATCCTTACCTTCATAGCTGACACCGTAGCCGCTAAAAAAACACCAGAGTAAATCTCCCTGTTGCAAGTGATCCCTGCACAGGCTTTGAGTCAACCTCAAAATATTTTCCCGATTCGGATACGTAGATTGACCCCACAGCGATGGCGAGCTATCGGTCATCAGCAGACATCCATCCGTCGCAAAACCCGCCTCCTCAACCAAAAAAGTGTGCAGTGCTTCTGCATCCTCCTGGGCATAACTCAAAGGCTGGAGTAACTGATATTGATTGATCCCTATTGCAATACAAGCGTGATGTTTCATCCCATATGCCCTATATATATAGTGGACAGCTTGCACAAAACGATAACACATAGTCGTTTAACGTTATACCCACTTTCGCCAGCAGTCAGATAGCTGTTGTCCCTAGGTAGAAGTCCCAACCATCGCCCTAATGGAGGGCTGTAAAACGGGCATTTTTTATATAGAAGAAAAAAAATATCTCTGTGCCTGCATTCAGAAAAATGACGTTAAATTGAATACACAGGCCGGTCTATTTGTTCTATGTGAACCTAATTTTCCGCAAACTACACAAAATAGGAGTAACCCGCCAATGGTCTCTACCGCCCAAAAAGAAATCTCCGTCGGCAGCGAATCGCTACTGAAGCAAAAGTATCCTAAAAGTCACAACCATTATAGGTTTCAGGACTTTTTTGCCTTCGATCGCCAGATTGGTACAATTAAGGACTGGAATGAGTCGCGCAACATTTTTACCAGCGAAGACTTCATTATCGGTTTGGTGGAGGGACTCGAAGAAGAAGTAGGCCCGGCTTCCTCTGTCATCATGTATACTATTGGTTGCCAGTGGGGGCTGCAAGATTCCGAATTCTTTCAAAAATGGTTTAGCGCCGAATTCAGCCAGAACATTCGCCAGTCGAATCTGATGTTTCTGCTAGAAACTTGGTGGTGGCCTTTCACTGCTCAAGGTTGGGGACGCTGGGAAGTTGACATGAGCGATCGCAAACACGGCTGCATCTTCATCAACCTCTTTGACTCAGCAGTTGCTCGTACCTTAGGCGATGTAGGTAAACCAGTTTGTCACCTATACGCCGGATTGTTCGCCGGTTTCTTCGGAGCTCTAGTCAAAAAGCCTCTGAGTTGTATAGAACTCCAATGTTATTCGATGGGAGAAACCTATTGTAAATTCCTCCTCGGCAACCCAGATAAAATTGATGCAGCAGCATTTTGGCTCAACGAAGGTGCCAACGCCCGCGATATTCAAAATCGACTGCAACACGGTGAAATATTGCGATAAACAACCTGGAAAGGCACATCCCCTGCCCTGCCTTTCCTCCCACTAATTTCGCCAGTGCGAAACTCAATCGTGGGGTTCTCCAGGCAGGAAGAAAGATGAAAAGTCAAACTTCATGGTTGGACAAGTCTGTCCAAGACTTCTTTGGTTACTATAATTGGCTGGGAAAACCTTTAGAAACCGAAAATGGCTCAACCCACAGTCAAGTGCTGACTTTAACCCGGCCAGTAGCAGACTTTTTTCAAGCTATTTCTTGGGAAGGAATTCCCGAAGTGGGCGCCTTACCCCTACCGCCACCCTTGCCAGCAATTTCTATTTCTGAACCAGCAGAAGTCACTATTGACGATTTATTTGACCTCTTCTAATTTTTGTGGAAATCCAAAACAAAAAATAGGGCTGTCTCTCATCCTCTTTCTTCCTTCTTCCATCTACCATCTACTATCTTCGTTCTACCATCTTCGTTCTATCATCTTCCTTCTTTCTTCTACAATCTACCATCTTCCATCTACCATCTTCCATCTACCATCTTCCTTCTTCCTTCTTCCTTCTTCCTTCTTCCTTCCTTCCTTTTATCAATTACCAATTAGTTAAAATCATGCACCCTGAGATTGAGGCGCTGCTGGATCAGGCAGAAACCCGCTTTCTAAAAGGCGAAGAAATCATAGCTTTTAAGCGTCAAGCTGCAACCCTTGCCCAGCGCTTGAAAATTTACGAATTTTTGCGAGAGAAGGAAGCAACCATCTTCCAACCAGTAGCCAATAAGCTACAAGAAAGCTTCCCTAACCAAAAAGAAGAAACCTTAGAACGATCGCTCAAACACTGGGTATTAGTCTTGCGGTACTGCGCTATGGCGATGCTGCTCAACGATCTAAATTTTCTAGAACAGCGACTCCAAGACTGGGTTTCTGGCATAGTCGAAGCCCACCAAACTCAAAAAGTCGAAGCAACTGTTTGCACTCTGCTGGAAACTCGTTTAAAAGAATTGCTTTCGGAGCAAGCTAGGGCTATATTGCAACCATTTTTAGACCAAGCAAAGTCCATGATTGTTGACAGCAATGCTCAAGAATAGGCAAGGGTAATTAATCAAAAAAGTGGTAATTTAGACAAGGTAAATTATGAGTTATCACTAAAAATATCATTTTCAAATTAACCCATACCGCTATTTTTTGGGAAATTACCAATTACCAATCATCTAGAAGAACGACTAGAATTTACATTTTTTTTCTATCCGTTACATCCCGTACCTCGCTCGTTGCCAAACTTCCTTCTTCCTTCAACATCCCAATTCCCGATTAACGATTACC
Source organism: Microcoleus sp. bin38.metabat.b11b12b14.051 (assembly GCF_013299165.1). Lineage (NCBI taxonomy): Bacteria > Bacillati > Cyanobacteriota > Cyanophyceae > Oscillatoriales > Microcoleaceae > Microcoleus > Microcoleus sp. bin38.metabat.b11b12b14.051. Next base: position 6,925 of record NZ_JAAFKD010000018.1, on the reverse strand, counting down.
GATGATTAATATTGCCGACTTGCTCAAACAGCCCCGACTCCCTGGAAACTACTTTGCCAGCGATGCCTACGTCCGAGGCGACCTCGAACTAGGTCTGCTGGAAAACCGCCGGGGCGATCGGCTCATAGCACTGCCAGAAACCCTTATTCAAGCCATTTATATCGGTTTAGAACAAGAAACCGGCCAAGCATCCCGCCTCGTGCTTTTCAACTGCGGTCGCTGGTGGGGGAAAAACTTCTACGTGCGTTTTTGTGAAGAAGTCAGCGAATACTACGGTCAGCCAGTTTCCGAAATGGAAATGGTAGAATTTCTTCAGTCTTTGCAACAGTGCTGGAAAACTCACGGCTGGGGTACATTTGATTTTGACCCCAGCCACTCCGACCAGGGATTTTTAATAGTAAAAATTGGCAACTCTCTGTTTGCTAAAACAGCTCCAAAATCGAAGCGACCCGCCTGTTTTCTAGAAGCAGGCATCTTAAGTTCCTTCTTCAGTCAGCTTACAGGTCGAGAACTGCACTGCATCCAAACGTCCTGCGAATCCTTGGGTGCCGACTGCAACCGCTTTATTTTAGGGCTGCGCGATCGCCTCCAACTAGCAGATTCTCTGGTCGAAGAAGGACAAGATCACGAAGCGATTCTCAGTCAACTTTGCCAAAAAAGTTGAGTTGTTTGACAGCTATTAATATGTTGTTAATAGCTGTCAAACCATTCTTGATTTTAAATTTTAGACGGAAATGACAGAACCTGTCGAAAGAAAACGACTATAATAATAAAATTATTTGGCACTGAGGACTTTAGTTCTCACTACAAACCTATGCAAATTGCCCGGAATTGAGCGGACATGGTATGATTACGCCTATGGTCGGGAACACAGGCCTAAAGTTAATTTTTTGGAATACAGGTATCAGATAGATTGTCCCGCAACCATTACAGCTACCATACTATCAAAATAGTGAGTTAAATTATCAAAAAGCTACCAGTTTTTAAAAGGGTTTTAGCTATAAAAAAATCGAAACTCGCAGCTCTAAAATTCTTAACTTACCAGAGTAACTCCCAAAAATATAAAAATATCACAACTTCAAACTTTTTGCTCGAACTTAATGGACGCCAATGAACTTCTAAATCGATATGCAGCAGGCGAAAGAGACTTTAGACAGGCAAACCTGCGCGGCATTGTGTTGAGTCCGATCGATTTATACCGTTCCAGCGATGCCCCAACTCTACGTTTAGCAAACCTCAACGAGCACCAGCACCGACCCTACTTAATCGGCGCCAACCTCAGTCAAGCCGACCTCACCAAAGCCCATCTGAGTCGAGCAAATCTCAGCAAAGCAGACCTCAGCGGAGCAAATCTGACCGGCGCCAACCTGATGGCAGCCAGTCTCAGCGGAGCCAATCTCACAGCAGCCAATCTCACAGACGCCAACCTAGCCGGATCTCACCTTAACTGGGCTAACCTAACTGGAGCCATTCTCTTCAAGGCAAATCTCATCGGAGCAGACATGAGCACCGCCAACCTTACCAAAGCCGATCTGGGCGAGACAAATCTCAGTAAAGCCTATCTGATTAAAGCCAATCTCAGCGGGGCAAACTTGAAATATGCAGACTTGACTCTAGCGAATCTCAAAGACGCAGACTTGACCGAAGCACAGCTTATCGGCGCCGAATTGTCTAAAGCCAACCTAGCCGGAGCCAACTTAACGAAAACCAACATCAGCAAAGCCAACTTGTTGAAAGCTAACCTCAGGCGAGCTAACCTCAATCAAGCCTATTTAAACGGCGCGTGTTTGAGCGAATCAGACCTCAGCGAAGCTTGCTTGGACAGAGCTAATTTGTGCAAAGCAGACCTGAGCAAAACCTACCTCAGAAAGATTAGTTTGAATGGCTGCCACTTAAGCGGTGTCAACCTCAGCGGGGCAGATTTGGGTGGTGTAGACTTGAGCCGCAAACTTTTAACGGGAATCAACATGGCGGAGGCATTATTAACCGAAGCTAACTTGAGCGGTGCTTATCTGATGGAAGCTAACTTGAGCGGCGCTAACCTCAGCAAAGCTAACTTGAGCGGGGCTTACCTGATCAATGCCAACCTTTCTAATTCTTGCCTACATGAAATTGACTTGAGCAAAGCTAACCTGAGTAAAGCCAACTTGCGGAAAGCTGACTTGACAGGAGCCAACCTCCGCGGAGCCATTCTGGGCGAGGCAGATTTGAGAGGAGCGAAATTGATGGGAGCGATTCTTCCTAACGGCACAATTTATCACCGTTAAGATGATACCAGTTCCCCAAAATAATCTACTAACTGTCGCCCCCTGTTCCAACCTTGGATACAATCAGTCATTCCCGTCAAAAATCTCGAATGGTATCACATCCTCGTCGATTATTTGCCGAGTACAGTGCGGTTGATGTCGAGAATTGGAAAAAATAGGCTGACTTCTTCAGCAGTCAGATATTGTTTGAGTACCTTTTTCATCACATCGTAGGTTACGGCAGAACTATTTCGAGCTTGAAAAGCGCCTAAAATAGTTTGAAACCAAAGCAGCAGCCGATCGCGCAACCGTTCAGTATCATTAATTAACAGTGCTGTCGCCGAATGCCTCAACACGCGCACAGCATCGACGCGCCACTTAGCCGTCACATCTTGAGAGCCGCGGCGAAATAAACTCGGATCTAGAGATTGCATTTGTGCTTCTACTTGCCGAATAATTTCTTTTTCAGAGGCTTGAAGTTTTTTATAAGCACTTATCCGGTGATTCAAAGACTGAAAATAGTCTTTCAAAAATTGGAGCTCGTCAGCGGTGGCGTAGCGTCCGTCTGCTTCCGTGCTCAAACGTGCAAGTTGGCTCAACATATGACTTTTTTCTTTTGGGCAACAATCAGTTCAAATCCAACATATCAAGTTTTAACTGAATTGGCGCCCCATCCCCCCATCCGCAACTATATTAATAATTGGCGTTGATAGTTCAAGCTTCTTTAGTCCGAACTAAATACTGTCCTACTTGGAAGCGGGTTTCATTAAGCTGTGTAACGATCGAACGAGTGATCAACTTTCCCGATTCCACAACCACTTGACCCGTAATTGGGTGCAACAAATCTTGCTGCGCCCGACGGCCAATCAGAGCTTCTACATTTTCAATAGCATTAATGTACATCCCCGCAGGTATCTGTACAACCACACCCTCGCCCATGATTTGAGCCTGACAAGCAAGTCGCGAATTGGCTTTAGCTGTAGTAATGACTTCGAGCGTCCTCCTCTCCCGGCGGTTCATGTCCGACAAGCCTTGCATACCCTCTTTAATGTAAACGTGGCAGGTAGCACACATTCCCCGCCCGCCGCATTCTTTAAGAACGTCTAAGTCTTTGGAAAGTAAAGCAGCCAGGATATTCGATCGGGTTTCCACTGCCATTTCTTCAGCAATTGGATCTAGTCTAATAATTTTAACCATATTGATTTTTCATTTTGTCGAGTTCTATATGCTAGCAAGCGTGAGATTTTGAGAGCTAAAACAATTTTCGGTCTTCACTCAAAAAAGTTAAGATGGCTTCAGGGCGTCGGCTTCGGGTTCTAGAACCCAGATTGCATAACCGCTAGCTGTTTTGGTAATCGCTGTTGAGTCGCCCCGATTCCCCAGCTTTGCCACGATGGCTAAAACCTTAGAGGGTTCTTGGACAGCCTTGAAAAAACTGTAATACTCGCGATCGACTAAAATAGCAGCCACAGGTAGTTCCAGATCCGGCACCCGAATCCGGCAAGATTGATATTGACTCCGAAACTCTAGGATTTTAGTAGGTGCGACGGTGCGATCGCTCGTGCGAGGCTGAGAGTGAACCTGAGATAACATAGGCTGTACCTGGCGATCGATTCAAAAAATTGAATTTTTGTCAGAATTCTTTACATATTTTAATACTAGCTCAAGCATTTCCTATAATTAGACTGATGCAACATTCTAAGTACCGCATTTTAGGGCTAGTCGGACAAGGGCAATTTGGTCGAGTCTTTTGTGCCAGCGTTCGAGAAAGTCCAGCTAAGGACTCCCGTCTTACCAGCCAACTGGTTGCTCTCAAAGAACTCAGCCATCAAAAAGCCCCAACGAGCGAATTCTTGCGAGAGTTGTGGTTTCTGATCACCTTGCAGCACGCCAACATAGTAACGTGCCGAGCTCTAGAACACACAGCTACAGGCAGGTACTTGGTGATGGACTACTGCGAGGGAGGAACCCTCCGCAACTTGCTCAAACAAGACCGCCCGTTGCGGCTGCTCGAAGGTTTGCAGCTAGTCATGGAACTTTTAGCAGGCTTAGACTACGCCCACCGCCGAGGTGTAGTTCACTGCGACATCAAACCCGAAAATATCCTCCTAACTCTAGGCTCCAAAGGTTGGTCCCCCAGGCTGTCTGACTTTGGTATCGCGCGCAGGCTGCCAGAAATCGGTACAACTCGCCTCCACCAAGAAATTTCTCCCGACGCTACCGTAGGTTCCCCCGCTTACATGGCCCCAGAGCGGTTTTACGGTCTTTATTCCCCCATGTCAGATATATATGCAGTGGGAATTCTGCTGTTTGAGTTGCTAATGGGCTACCGCCCTTTCGGCGGCACCCCCGGGGACTTGAGATGGGCACATCTGAATCAACGCTTGCAACTTCCCGACGCCATCCCCGAACCTTTACAAGCAATAGTCAAAAAATCCTTGGAAAAGCTGCCAGCCCGCCGTTTTGCCAGTGCTTCCCAAATGGCTCAAGCTCTGCGGCTGATCATGTACGATCCTGCTGTCAGGCAATTGGGGGACTGCATTGTTCCTTGGGAAAACCTGGCAACGAGCGGCGCTAAAACTCCGAATCCGGAAACTGAGTCTTTGCAGGAAGTTGAAGATGAAAGAGCATCAAAACCGACTATTAATTTACTTCGGACTGTGCGCTATTCGGCTTCGCAGCCCAAGCCGCTGATACTTCCTGCACCGCTGACGGCTTTAATTGCCACTGAAAATTATCTCTACGCTGCTGTACGTAATGAGGTGAAGGTTTGGTGTCAGCCGGGAAAACAGCCGGTTACAGCAGAAATGCCGACTTCTATCTTAATGCCGGAGACCGTACGCGGCATTCTACCTGCTGCCGGTGGCTGCTGCGTTCTCACTCAGCAAAAACTATACTGGCTCAACTATAGCTCTTGGGAGCCTCAGTGCTTGCTTGATATTGGTTTAAGGCAAGGCCCCGATGCTTTTAAAGCTGCTGTTGATTCTGACGGCCGCTGGTTGACAGTAGCTGTTCCGGGGGAACTGCGTTTTTATGCTTTAGCTGCGCTAGGCGCTGCGGGCGATCGAGAAAAAGCCCTGAAGCCGATCGCGACTGTGCCGTTACCGGAACATTATTTACCAGAATTAATGTTTTTGGATCGGCGACACGTTTTAGCAGTTTGGCCGGACAACGAACCCAAAAATCCCCAAACTATTTTTAGAGTTTACACTCGCCGCGGCACGCCAGTGGGTTCTGTACGGTTGTCGGCGAGCATCGGACAGATGCTGTTGACACCTGAGCCTTATACTTTGCTGGGAATTCCCCAAGGTGGCAAAGCGGCGGTGCTGTTGATGAAATTGTGGCCGCTCAAGGTAGCGCGAATTCCCCTTGAAAGTTTGCCCGTGTCTGCTTGTGTGACTAATTGGGGATGGGTTGTGGCTGATGTTGCGGGGCAGATTCTCGTTTTAAACAGTCAAGGGATTCAAGTAGGCAATTTTAGCAGCCCCGTCGCACAAGGGGCGATCGCCCCCTGGGGAAATACTGGTTTGGTGATTGCTGCCAATACTGAGTCCGAGACTCACTTGCACTTTTTAGATGTAGATGTTGAGGAGACTAATTCGCGATGAGCCTCAAAGGCAGATCGCTGGGGTAACTGAAGGTGTGTGGGGGTTGCTGTAATTAACGAGAGTGTAGTTGCGGGCGATCGATCTTGCGTCTGGGCTTTGAGTTCTTTTGGACACAGGCCCGAACCGTGAGGCGAATTATAGTACCTGAGCGGGGTTGTCGGAACTGTTCCTTGTTAGGGAGCGAGGACTTGTACGCGGGCGATTGATGCAGCAAGGACTTGCACGCGGGCGATCTATCAGGCGGATCGATGACCTACGCAACCTTCTTGAGCGTCAAGTCTAGCGAATGCAGACACTACTTATATATATGACTCGGATTCAGCAATCACGAGACTGTCTGGTGGCGCAGCGGGCGATCGAGCCTCACACCCTAAGGAAAGCCTTACCTCTGAGTAACCCGCATCATCTTTCACCTCTGAAGGATTCTACCTACCCTTCATGACAGACCGCTACCAAAAACCCCCTTTCCCGGTCAAAAAGCAGCCCCAACCCCTAAAGAAAAGTGGGCGATCGGAGACCGGAGCATCCATTAACAGCTCAAACCCCTACGGTGTATAGCCTTCAAAAAAACTCAAAATTATTTTCGCAAAACGCTTGACAACCCCTTGCGAAATAAGTATATTAATAAAGCGCCAGAGAGAAGGCGGTTCACACCGCGGACTTAAGGCACAGAAAAACTGAACCTAGAAAAAAGAATAGTTTGAAAGCTTAAAGCACTATTAACCTCGTCAAAAAAATGAAGGATTGAGAGTAAAAGCATCGCTGATACTTAATATCACAAACAACGAGAAAAAAGTCAAGGGCAAGAGCAAGCAGAAATGCAAAACTCTGAGACCTTGACTCTAAGCCAAAAAAAACAATCCAACACGGAGAGTTTGATCCTGGCTCAGGATGAACGCTGGCGGTCTGCTTAACACATGCAAGTCGAACGGAAGTAGAAATACTTTAGTGGCGGACGGGTGAGTAACGCGTGAGAATCTACCTTCAGGACGGAGACAACAGTTGGAAACGACTGCTAACCCCCGATGTACTGAAAAGGCAAATATTTATAGCCTGAAGAAGAGCTCGCGT